>DBLC01000154.1:6233-9643 GCA_002297935.1 Dialister sp. UBA734 | reverse complement strand
AGAACCTTAAGAACCTTTCCCACGAAAGGAATCATCACATATTTCGCTTAACTTAACAACATTGGCGTCACCAGTCACGAGTCACCAGTCACCCATACAATCATTAAATAAATTTGAATGGTTCATTCGATAATTCAAATTTGTTAAAACATCAAGTGGATAGTAAAATAATTTTAATGAAATAATTTTTATTTCAAAGAATTGGCAAATTGTCTGAGAGGAGAATTATAATGACAGGGAAATGGAAATTGGCAGCCGCACTGATGACGGTGGTGGCTTTGACAGGCAGTTGGACTGCCCGGGCGGAAGATATCCGGTTGGATGAAATCGTGGTCATCGCAGATCGGCAAAAAGGGGAAGCCAAGGTATTGCCTGGTGGATTTGAAAGAGAAGAAACTTCTTTTGGCTTGACCGGCGAGCAGGATATTATGAAAGTGCCCTATACAGCCCAGAGTATTTCAGCCAAATCCATCGATATGATGGCCGCACCGACAGGACAAATCGGGCAAGTATTGACCAATGTACCGTCCATTCGTACCGGCACATCTCTTATCAAAACCGATTTCTCCATGCGTGGCATGCTAGCCAATGGGTCGGCCATGTATCTCAATAACATTCCAGGCTTCTACATCATGTGCATTGGTCCGGTGACCAATACTATCGACCGGGCTGACGTACTGGTAGGACCGGCGGCTACCTTATCTGGTTCCGTACAATCCTATAATGGGCCTGATGGTGGACAGCCTGGTTCGGTATATCTCTACACCAAGAAAGCCACTGGCGAAGATTTCAATCGCATCACGTTGTCCAACAGTGGCTATGGGGATTGGGGCGAACAGTTCGACATCAGCCGCAGCCATTTGGGAAGCGATGGTTCCTGGGGCCTTCGTGTGTATGGCATGCATGACAAAGGCGGCATGTCCATCGAAGGGGCCAAGCGGGAAAAGAATAATATTTCCGTAGACCTGTCCCATGAAACCGAAAAGAGCAAAACCAATTTCTACGCCGGCTATGTGGATGAACGCTTGAATGGTACAGAACGACGCTTTTCCATTTCAAAGTTGGCTCGTTGGGTACCGGGAGCACCGGATTCCAGCAAGAGCTATGATGATCCCAATGCTATGTATAGTGATTGGTACGGCTGGCAGACCACATTGAACCATGAACAGAAAATCAATGACAACTTAAGTTGGTTCTTAAATGCTGGGATGAACGATATGACTAATCGTCGTATGATTTATACTACCGCTATCAATATCGATGATATGGGAAATATTATTCTCGATGGGTCGGAAAGAACGAGAATTTGGCAACAAAATTTGCAGCTGAAAAATAAATATGCACAGATTGGATTGAAAGGGAAAGTCAATACAGGGGCGGTAGAACATAATTTGGTGTTTGCTGTGGACCGGTCTCATCGTGTGATGAATTTCACGAATGGTCAAAATAGAAAAGGTCTTCAAAAGGATTTTAAAGATTATGTATATGGTACGCCAAATATTTACAACGGGATTCAATTCAAACACGATGCTCTGTTGGGTATGAAAGACAATGGTAATGCCTTTTTGTATCAGGAAATGGATACCAGCTTGAATTTCATGGATACCATGAAATTTGGTAAATGGTCCGTTTTAGCTGCTTGGACACGTCGGCATGGTAATTATCGTGGGATTAAAGACCAAGCTGTTGATAATCAAATGGCACCTACTTATGGGATTTCCTATCAGCCTAATGAGAACGTATCCTTTTATGGGGCTTATGCTAAGGCCACAACTAGAGGTTTGCCTGTAACTGATTCGAAATATGAGAATGTAAATAGCATATCTGAACCAATCAAAGTTACCCAAAAAGAATTGGGAATGAAATATAAATGGGATAAGATGTATGCTGCAATTTCTTACTTTGATACGAAGCAACCATGGTATACAGATGTGAATAAAGGTAGTGAATTATTCTATTTACCCGATGGGAGCAATCATTACAAAGGTATTGATTTTAGCATGACCGGTCAAATTGGAAATAAATGGAATGTCTTTGGTGGCTTTGAATATTTAGATGCTAAAATTGAAGGCGGAAATTACGATGGATGCCGTACCAACAGCTCAGCAAAATGGAGTGCCGTTTTAGGTGCAGAATACATGCCGAATACAGATTGGAGTGTATCTGGTCGTATGCGTTATGTGGGAACTGGCGTTATCAACAATGGCAGAAAAGAAGAATTAAGCGTACCGTCTTCTACGGTTTTTGATTTCTTTGCTAAATACAAGACTAACTGGGGTGATGTACCGGTAACTCTATCTGCCGCTTGCTACAATGTATTCAATCGTAGTTATTGGGAATTACAGCCGGGACAAGACACAAAACTCTTACTCTCCTCCCCACGTTCCTTCATTATATCCGCTTCTTTTGATTTCTAATGAAATAGAGTCATATAAAACAGCCATGCAAGGGGATCACTTGCATGGCTATTTTTGTATGTTATATTTTTTTTAGATAGGAAATTTGTTATGTACTGTGTATCTTGCCTTATTTCAGCGTGGAGTAACGAATCGTTCCTAAGTGTGTTACAATGGGGACAGAAAGGCAGGTGCTTTTTATGAAACGAATTTTTTTGTGGCTACTTTCTTTGCTGTGTTTACTAGGCGTGATGACTTCTGCAGATGCAGCGGATCAGCAGGCGGTGAATCGGCGGTTGGGGTATTTTGAAAATACCCGGACGGTCTTGCTCCTTCCGGCGGTATATACCCGTGGCGGCGGGGAAGCGGCGGACTATGTGAATCGGGAAATGAATCAGATTTTTCGCTATCCCTATTATAGGACTTTAGATACCGCAGATTACGCTGGCAAGGTCTATGCTCCCACAGAATTGTCCCGGCTGGCTGACGAAGCTGGAGCGGATATTGTGGTCATGCCGGTCATTCAGTGGCGGCAGTGGGTGTATCACCGTTCTTTCTTTATGGACGCCGATGATATCGTAGAAACCCAGGCCACCATCGATGTGTACACCTATAAAAAGGGCGAAGAAAATACCCGAGACGATCGGAGCCGCTATTGGAACCGGGAAGAAGAGGGCATGGTCCGGAATCGCTACATCTTAGATGATATGATGAAACAGATTTTCAAAACCTTCCCTTATAAAAGAGTTCCCACCGATATTGCCAGAAACTTGTCGGGTGAAACCGTAGTGGATCATACGCCTGCTGCGACCATGAGTCATTGATGTCTTCGTGGTGATACCGATTGTGTCAGGTAGCATGAAAAGAATTGGCAAAGGGGTATTGCTCTGCTGATTGCTTCTATGAAACATTTCCTGTTACGGCAAGTGACAGGGGTAAAAAGGTTATAAAAGGTTATGTACCTGCGGTATTCCCATAACCTTTTATAACCTTTTTAACCTTGTCACTCACCGT
>DBLC01000154.1:1636-6121 GCA_002297935.1 Dialister sp. UBA734 | reverse complement strand
GTCACGAGTCACCAGTCTACCAGTCACCAGCAAACAAAAATCCCACAGCAAAAACAGGGGGGACTTTAGCACTACGGACCTGAACGTAATGCATCGTTCTCTTTGTTTTCACTGCGGGATTTATCTCGCCTGCGTCAGGGTCAAATTCCTTGCGGAACTTGCCTACTCTCTATTTAGTTTGTACATCAGTGAAGGTGAGAGGCTTCACCCGGTTGAGCGGCTGTGTCCAGCCGGAGCTCTTATGGATTCGTCATCCGTGGGCAACTTACTGGTCGTATCCCCACAGCGTTTTTTGATCGGCGCCGTGCGCTATGGTCTTCTGACCCTTGCCTTGACATCATCATACACGATAAATGGCAAGAAATCAAGCGTTTTAGAAAACTTTGTTCTTACAGGTTCTGTAAGAGCGAAAATTGAGTTTACAGAGTCTGTAAGTGCGAGAAGTATATACTTATTGTTTTGTGACTAGTGACTGGTGACTGGTGACTCGTGACTGGTAACTAGTAACTAGGCCCTAGGGATTAGGGACTGTAGCGGTATAGGCACCAGCGGTTACCCTCTTCCTTTGGAAGGGGGGCAGGGGGATAGCTCGCACTAGCGATGTGACGTACTGTATGAGAAATATGGTTTAGGCGTCTTGCTATAGCGATATCACCTAGGTTAAAAAGGTTATACTCAATGATTCTTTCGTCAGCACTATGGCATTTAAACTGCTTTTTTCAAGGTTAAAAAGGGTATTAGAAGGTTATGCAATGTCCGCTGCCTTCAACTTCTCTCCCAATGGGCAATGACGAGATGAAAAAGGAATGGTATAAAAAGCAGACGTCATTTCGCCCCATGACGCCTGTGCTTTATACCGTTTCTTTCACATCACGGTAGCATTCGCTAGGGGGATAAGAGAAGTGATTCCAGTGCCGCTAGCGTGGACACCTAAGTGGGTAGAGGAAACGAATTTCATACTGCCAGAGCGAGCTATCCCCTGGACTTTTTGCTGCGCTCAAGTCCTATCCCCTTCCATAGGAAGGGGACTTTTTGATGGATGATATCGCTAGGGAAACACTGAGTGGAAAGGTTACGTTTCTGCTGATTGCTTCTGTGAAACATTTCTCATTTACCGTCAATGACAAAGTAAAAAAAGGTTATAAAAGGTTATGGAACTACCGCAAGCACATAACCTTTTATAACCTTTTTTACCCTGCTACTTACCATTTAAGGGGACATGTTAGAAATAGCATATCGGGCAGAATCATAACCTTTTCAACCACGTTTCCCGTGAAACATAACTCTTAGGAATTCGGCGCTAATCCCCAATCCCTAGGGCCTAGCTACTAGTTACGAGTCACAGCCCCTTCTGCTCAATCCCACTGACCAGATATCCCAGATGGGTGGTGGCGTTTAAAGTGACCAAGCGCCAGGTGCCGTGGTCGTGTTCCACTACGTTGATGCAGGCGTTGTCTTGTTTGATTTGCCAGAAGTGGCTCATATCAAGTCCTAAGAGGTCGCAAAGGATGGCTTTGTTCACTGCGTCGTGGGCAGCTACGAGGATGGTTTCTCCATCATACTTAGCGGCGTATTCATCAAAGGCTTCTCTGGCTCGTTTCCGTACGTCTTCTAAGTTTTCACCGTTCGGCATTTGGACCTGTTCTGGATGGGTATGCCAGAGGTGGAATTCTTTGGGATATTTCGCTTCGATTTCATCAGCATGAATGCCTTCCCAAAGGCCGTGGCTGATTTCGGTGAGCCGAGGGTCTTTGGCTACCGGCAGGTGGTGATAGTCTGCGGCGAAGCGGCAGGTGTCATAGGAACGGGAGAGGGGACTGGAAATGGCCCGATCGATGTGAATGTCTTTCAGTGCCAAAGCCGCAGCTTTTCCCTGGGCAATGCCTCTTTCGGAAAGCGGGGTGTCTTCTTGCCCCTGATACCGGCCTTCAATGTTCCAAGTGGTTTCTCCATGGCGGAGAAGGATAATTCTTAGCATAGTGGATTCCTTTTGGTTCAAATGATAAGTCAATAAAAAGGTTAAAAGGGTTATGATTGAGCTATTGTGGTTTGGTGGTTTCCTGTCGTTTATGAGGTGGGAGTCAAGGTTATAAAAGGTTATGTTAGGGTATGTCTACATAACCTTTTATAACCCTTTATAACCTTTTGCTTAGCCGTTATAGAACGAAAAGACTCTTTGGTAAATAGAAAATAATAACCCTTTGGCCTTTTGTATTACAAAGAAATTGTGTGATTAGTGTTCACAGTGAATGACTTTCACATCGTGGATGCCGTCGATGTTCATCAGAGCGGGGAGGACGGCGGTGGGGATGTCTTTGTCTACTGCAACGGCCATGACGTTGGTGCCTTTGTCGGCGGAAGCACCTACTTGCATGCCGTTGATATTGATGCCGGCGCTGCCGAGAACGGAAGCTACCTGACCGATCATGCCTGGTTTATCTTCATGAGGCGCAATGATGATGCAGCCTTTCGGTTCAAAGTCTACGCGGAAGTGGTCCAGGGAAACGATTTTGGCTTCTTTTCTATCAAAGAGAGAACCGGTGATTCTGTGGGTGCCTTTGTCGGTATCGATGGTGAGGGAAATGGTGTTGGTGAAATAATGGCCTTTCTTAGCTTTCACTTCCCGTACATCGATGTGACGTTCTTCTGCAATGCCGCGGGCATTCACGAAGTTGACGGTCTGCTGCAACACTGGGGAAAGGAGACCTTTCAGGACCGCTGTGGTGAGTGGGGCTGTTTCTGTTTCTGCCAGTTCGCCGGTGTATTCTACATTGACACCGGAAATACGGCCGCCAGCCAGGTCGATGCCAATATTTCCCATCCGTTCGCACAAGTTGAAATAGGGCTGAATGACATTCAATGTGGCTTTGGTGATAGGCGATGCATTGACTGCGGTAGCCACCGGTTCGCCGTGAAGGGCCTGGGCCACGCCGATGGCCACGTCGGTAGCTACGCCGGCCTGGGCTTCTTTGGTGGAAGCGCCCAGGTGTGGGGTGAGGGCCACATTGGTCATGCCCAGGAATGGATTGTTTTCTGGAGTCAGTGGTTCGGTGGGCCATACATCGATGCCGGCACCAGCTACTTTTCCGCTCTTCAGGGCTTTTGCCAGGGCCTGAATGTCCACTACGGCACCGCGGGAGGCATTGACCAGACGAACGCCGTCTTTCATTTTGGCAATTTCTTTTTCACCAATCATGCCACGGGTTTCATCGGTGAGCGGGGTGTGGAGGGTGATGTAGTCCGATTCTTTAAGGAGTGTATCCAAATCGACCAGTTCGACGCCCAGCTGCTTGCCCCGTTCCAAAGTGATGTATGGATCGTATCCGATGGTTTTCATGTTGAATGCCTGCAGTCTCTTGGCTACATTGGAACCGACACGGCCGACGCCGATGATACCGACGGTTTTATTCAACAGCTGAATGCCGGTGAAGCTCTTTCTATCCCAGCGACCTTCCATGATGGACTGGTGGGCCTGCGGAATGTGACGGGTCATGGAAAGCATCAGTGCAATGGTGTGTTCGCAGGCAGCGATGGTGTTCGATTCTGGGGTATTGACCACGGTAATGCCTTTTTTTGTGGCTTCGGCAATATCGATGCCGTCAATGCCCACACCGGCACGGCCGATGACTTTCAGATTGGTGGCTGCATCGATTACTTTCTTGGTCACCTTGGTCTGGCTTCTGGTGATGATGGCATCATAGTCGCCAATGACCTGGCACAGTGCGTCTTCGTCCATATTTGGCTGGATATCAACGATAAATTCTTTTTCCAAAATTTCTTTGGCTTCTTTAGCTACGTCGGCGGTGATGAAAATTCTGTACATGTTTTTGCTCCTTTTTTAAATATAACTATGGTATTGAATTTGTGCGGAATAGAAAGGGTTAGCCCGACCGGCGGGTTATAGGTTTTTGTAAAATGACTAGAGGCTTTAGCTTCTTAAACACTTACGCAAAAGGTTAGCCCGACCGGCAGGTTATGAGATTTTGTGAATATAGGTAAGAAAATAACCTTATATAACCTTTTTAATCTTGAGACTAGCTGATTTTTTCTTTGTTAGGTAGAAGTGAAATGCAGGATAATAACCTTTTATCATAATAGATTCATATCATTGTGTGATTTTACTTACCCATGGATTCGTTCATACTCACGCATGAACTGAGAAAGTGCTTCTGCTGCTTCTGGAGTGACGGCGTTGTAGAGGGAAACTCGGAGACCGCCTACCAGGCGGTGGCCTTTGACGCCGATGAAGTCATTGGCTTTGGCTTTTTCTACGAAATCTTTTTCCATGTCTGGATTGGCCAGATTGAAGGTGATATTCATGCGGCTTCTGGCTTCTTTTTCTGCATGGCCTTTGTAGAATCCATGGCTTTCATCGATCACATCGTAGATGAGTTTGGCTTTCACTTTATTTCTTTCTTCTATGGCAGTGAGGCCGCCCATGTTTTTGATCCAGTGAAGCATGCGGTTCAAGCTGTAAATACAGAA
>DBLC01000154.1:0-1560 GCA_002297935.1 Dialister sp. UBA734 | reverse complement strand
GTGCGGGCCGTTTCCAAAAGGCTCTTCTTGATAATAGCCAGGGCCACACCGGCGGCACCCAAGTTTTTCTGGATGCCTGCCCAAATCATGTCGAACTGGTTGAAATCGATATTTCTAGAAAGAATATCCGAAGACATATCGCAAATCATAGGCACATTGACTTTCGGGAATTTCCAGTATTCGGTGCCGTAAATGGTGTTGTTGGCACACAGGTATAAGTAATCCGTGTCGGGCTGGATGTCATAGGTATCTGGAATATAGGAATAGTTCTGGTCTGCTGCGGAATTGGCGTCGTAAACGTTTCCGAAGAAAGCAGCCGCATTTCTTGCTTTATGGGCCCACACGCCAGTGTCGGCATAGGCGCCTTTGTGGTGCAGGAAATTGTAGGCCGTCATGAGGAACTGCATGGTGCCGCCGCCTTGGATGAACACAATGTCATAGTCCGGGGTGAGATGCATCAGCTGGCGAAGCAGGTCTTTCGTTTCGTCCAGCATGTCCTGGAATTCTTTGGAACGATGGCTGATTTCTGTAATTCCCATGCCTGTTCCTTTGAAATTGGTTAAATCTTCTTTCATCGCTTCCAGCACTTCCAGTGGCATTGGGGAAGGACCGGCATTAAAATTGTATACTCGTTTCATTGGTAAACCCTCCATGATTACTGTTCTTAGTCTGCACCATGTGCTATGAAAATGGTAGTTGGTGACTAGTGACTGGTGACTAGTGACTAGAAAAAGTGTTTTCCTAGTCACCAGTCACTAGTCTACTAGTCACCGATGCTAATTATATTCATAACTAGTTATACCTAAGAACATCGTATTTAAAAGCACAAAAAGAGAAGACGTCCCATGGGACGAGCTTCTCTTTTTCTCGCGGTACCACCCAATTTAGCTGTGTTGACAAGTTACTCAGGTTTCTTAGGTTCCTCAGGTAGCTCAGGTTTTATTGCACTTTTGAAATAAGTGTCATTTGCAATAACATGTAACCTGAGAAACTTGAGAACCCTGAGCAACCTGAAGCAGTAGCGGATTTTATATCATGTGAAATAAAGAAAAATTTACATACACCTTATTTCAGGTATAAAAAAACGCTCTTCATCCACCTAAGGGACGAGAGCACCCGCGATACCACCCAAATTGCCAAACGGCCATCTTTAGTCTGCTATAACGGGCAAAACCCGAAAGATTCATCACCTTTATCTCCGAAGTGGAAAGATCACGTAACTATGACAACTCACACCAACCGCTGTCTCTCTGAAAAAGTATTCGTATCCCTTCTTCATCATCGCTTGTTTCTTATGATTTGGATTATAGACGGAAGGGGAAGGTTTGTCAAGGGATTTTTTGTGACTGGTGACTGGTGACTGGTGACTCGTGATTAGTAGCTGGTGGCTAGGCCCTAGGGATTAGGCAATGTCATTAAGTTAAGCGAAATATGTGATGATCCCTTTCGTGGGAAAGGTTCTTAAGGTTCTTAAGGTTCTAATGGTTCTGAAGGTTCTCACAGTCCCCAAATGAGATGATAACGCTAGCGTTTATCGACACATTCGAGAAACCTAAGAAC
>DBLC01000145.1 GCA_002297935.1 Dialister sp. UBA734 | reverse complement strand
GGCGGGATGAATGAAACAGGAGGAGAACGGTATTGGCGTCTGGCGATAGCGGATCATAGTTGGGGATATAGTAGTCAGTAGCGATCATACTAAAACGGGAAGTCTCATTCAAAACGGTTATTTTAACATGGAACTTTGGGAAAATAACACAAAGATTCCTCCACTTCGGTCGGAATGACGAAAGAGGTAAGAACGCTACTTCTGGGAAAACAACGCTAGCAGGGAAAACGAGGATAACGGAGAAGGACGTAGAGATAACGGATGTTGCATAACCTATGGATACCCTTTTTTAACCTTGGAAAAGCGGTTTACATGCATAGTGTATCTGTAGAAAGCATGGAGTATAACCTTTTTAACATGAATCATATCGCTATAACTGGACATCTATACCATTTTCATTTATATCGGGATAGGCCTTATCCACCGCTTTGCGGTACCCCTTCTCCACAGGAGAAGGCTTTACATTTTTCATAGAGTCATTTTTATATGTACCGTATTGTTATAAAATATATTTATATGCCATAACCCTGTCACTTGTGACAGGGTTATGGGGCCTTTTATTTTGTACACTATATATAAAGAGTGTTTTACGTTGTACATGGGAGAGAGGGGGATGGAAATATGAAGAATGTAATGGTGGTAACTGTAGCTCTGGTATGTTTGCCGTTGGCGATTTATGGTGCGGAGCCAGTTGTTGAGAAGGAAGCAAAAAGTGATTTGTCGGTGGAATTTCGGTATTATGTACCGAAACTCAAGTTTGAAAGCAAAGGTTTTTCTTCTAAGATAAAAAATGTGCTTGGTATGACCGGCGATGCATTTAGTTTCAGAGATACTTTAGGAATCCGGAATAGCCATGCTCCGGAATATAAGATGAACTGGAAAAACTGGTCTGTCGATTATATTCGAGTACATGAAGATGGGCGTAATCTGAATAAAAGTATAGATCAGGCGGATTTAAATTTGGATTATGTAGCATTGAATTATAGGAAAAATTTCCATCAATCAAATACTCATGAAGCCTATTGGTTAGGCGGGCTTCGGTATTATCAATTTTATACAGCAGTTCGTTTTGGTGATCCGCAGCGGAAAGGATATAATTTCTCTAATAAACAAAAGCAATGGCTACCTGCCGTAGGTATTGGTGGAAAGTGGTACTTGGATAGTAAAAAGAAATGGAATGTTCGCAGTGAGCTTTCTGGTGGTACTTTAGGGAAGCGGGGGCATTTCTATGATTGGGATGTGGGATTGCATTATGTGTCTTCGCCCCATTTGGGATGGAACGTGGGGTATCGGGTGCTGGATTTGAAAATCCGTGATGGGGAGCATGAATTTTTTGCACAGAATGGATCTATTTCCAGTGTATATAAATTGTCCGGTTGGTATGGCGGGGTAGAGTATCGGTTTTAATAGGTTGTTGGTTGCTAGTTGTTTGAATCCAGACAACCAAAACTAGCAACCCGCAACATTCGGTAGGCATAGAAATATAGGCTATACACCAAATATCTTTGTACTATGGGTTTAAGGTTTACATGTAGAATTCTACCCTTTACATCTTAAACCTTTGCCGGGAAGAAATTTTGCCAAAAGTGAATTAACGAGCAGCCGCTACTTATTAAGGTGAGTCGTAGAAAAGGAGTGATTCTTATGAAATCTTGGAAAATGGCATTGGTTACTACTTTGTTAGCGGGGGCGGCTATGAACGCTTGGGCGGCCAATCCGGCGATGTATGTGACGGATCCGGCACAGCAGCGGTCCATTGATTCCATTGAGAATTTAGACAACGGACGTTTCTATATGATGGACTATTCGGCGGATTACAAATTGGATACGCTACTGGATCAAAGTGTAGGTGATATCGAAGGGATGCTCCGGTTTATCCAGACTGATTTGCTGCTCCAGGGGGAAGTGAAGAAAGGAAATATTGATGGGGCCTGCAGTGCGTTTGCGGGACGGACCGAGGAGGGGAAGCCCATCTACGGTCGAAATTTTGATTATAAAATGGATATGACGGCGGTGCTGGTGCGGACGGCGCCAAGGAATGGGTATCGGTCTATCGGTATGGCTGACGCCGGTTGGATTGGCTATGGTCTAGGCAGTTTAGATGATGGAAAGACCGATGTATCGGCTGCGGTGGGGATGCCATATCTCATTATGGATGGGCTCAATGAAAAGGGATTGGCGGTCAGTGTATTAAAACTGGATGGGGCTCCGACGCGGCAGAATACAGGAAAGAAGAAAATCACCACCACGGCAGCGCTTCGTTTGATGTTGGATAAGGCAGCTGATGTGGAGGAAGCACTGGCTCTGCTTCGGCAGTATGATATGCAGTCTAGCATGGATAATGCGAATTTCCATTTTCTCTTAAGTGATGCATCGGGCAGAAATGTGGTGCTGGAATATACCATCAATACCATGACGGTCTTGGATGCCAATTATGTAGCCAATCATTACCTGGCACCGAAGATGAAAGGGCTGGGCCACGCTTATGATCGTTTTGCGGTGCTGGCAGCGGCGATGAAATTTAAAAAGAATGTGCTCTCTCCCAATGAAGCCATGTCCCTTCTGGAATTGGTGAGCCAGCCGGAAACGGAAGAAGCCACCAGTATGACCCAATGGTCGGTGGTGTATAATCTGGAAGATTTGACCGCCCGGGTGGCGATTCGTAGGAATTATGACAAGTTCTTTGATTTTCATTTGAATCGGTATTGATGGGGAACAGGTTGCTCAGGTTACTTAGGGTTCTCAGGTTCTTCGAATGTGCCTATAGTCGGATTCGTCATTTTGACCGTTGGTTAAGGAAACACTGATTTAATCATGGTTTGGAATTATTCTTGAATTTTTATTC
>DBLC01000010.1:2657-6101 GCA_002297935.1 Dialister sp. UBA734 | reverse complement strand
ACATTGCGGTCCATATGAATGGCAACAGAAGGAATCACCAGCATGGTGCCATCGATAGCCACCAATTTCTGTGCCAGGTGTCCGTTTTCGGTGACCATAAGACGACCGGCCACAGAAAGAGGACGATCCAGCCAGGTGCTCATGAGCATACCGCCATAACCTTCTATGTTCAGCTTCACATAGGGGCCTTCGTGAATGTCCGGATTTTCTTTGATTTTGAACGTAGGGGAATCGCAATGGGACGCGGTGATATGGAACGCTTCTCCGCCCTCTTCTGGAATAGTGAAGGCAATGAGCGCACTGCCCCCACGGGTGACTACATATTTCTTTCCTTTTTCAATGTGCCAACTATCTTCTTCTCGAATTTCTTCAAAGCCCGCATAGAGAAGGGCTGCTTTGATGCCGCGAACCGCATGAAACACGGACGGGGACTTGGCAATGAAATGAATCAGGTCACGGCTGATATCTTCCGGTGTATTCAGCTGTTCCATTATTTTTTATTTCCAATCTTCTTCTGATACACAGCTTCTGCCATTTTTGCCCGTTCTCTGATGACTGGGTTGGAAGAATTGACGGAAGTGGGAGTGAAATTGCTCTTGTAGTGGAGCTTCTTGGTTTCCTTTTCCATTTCAACTACCTGGATGGTGCCGGCGGTGCGGTCATAAGCATAGGTGTAAGTGCAAGTGCCGCCTTCGATGGCTTCCACTGCGATGAAGTTCAGAATTTCATGGCCGTTGGTGGTCTTCTTGATGCTGGTTTCCTGCATGTCGATGGTGATGGTATCATTGTATTTCCAAAGGCTGGCAGCAGAAACAGACATAGAACCTGCCGCAATAGCAGCAGCTAAACCTAAAGCGATGCACATTTTTTTCATAAGAATCACTCTCTTTCATAATGATTGACACCAGTTATATATCACTGGAAATAAAATAGTTGGTCCCTATTCGTGACTGATAGACTGGTGACTCGTGACTGGGAAATAAATTGTTTCTATGTACCTATTTTATGGTAAGAAATAATTTTAACCGATGGTCAAAACTTACTTGTATTATATCATACTTTGGAAATATGGTAGAATAAAGGAAATTTAAATTTGTTTAGTGGCTATGAGCAAGTTTAGCTTAGGGATGATTTCTTTATTGGGGTTAGGGTTTAAGGTTTAGGGGTTAGGGGGGCCAATAACTAACAACTAACAACCAACAACCAACAACCAACAACTAACAACTAACAACTAACAACAATTGCTGACTTATTTTTTAAGAAATGAATAGCAATCCCTATTTAGCTACAACCACAAGGAGGCCATCATGCCTAATTATTCCTTTATCGTATCCTACGATGGCAGTCGTTTTGAAGGGTGGCAGCGGCAGAATCGCACCACTGAAACCATCCAGGGGAAAATAGAAACGGTACTGACCAAACTGACCGGAGAATCCTGTCAGGTCATCGGTGCCGGGCGGACCGATGCGGGGGTTCATGCCAAAGGACAATGTGCCAATGTGCATTTGTCCGTAGCCCTTCCGCCCAAGCAGCTCCAAGAAGAGATGAACCGAATGCTCCCTGATGATATTGGTGTTTCCTTTTTGAAAGAGGCCGGCGAACGGTTTCATAGCCGTTTTTCTGCCAAAGGGAAACTCTATCGCTATCGGATTCGCATCGGCAGCGAGAAAAATGTATTTGACCGGCGTTACGTGTGGCAGTCAGGAGACATGCTGGATCTCTCCGCTATGGAAGAAGCGGCCCATCTGCTGGAAGGAACCCACGATTTTACTTCCTTCTGCGGCAATAGGCACATGAAAAAATCCGCCGTCCGGACTATAGAAGAAATTTCTTTACATCAAAGCGGCGGCGAACTGTCCATCGACTTCATTGGTGACGGATTCCTGCAGAATATGATTCGCATCCTTGTGGGGACACTGGTGGAAGTGGGAGAAGGGAAAAAGAAGCCGGCCGATATGACGGCTATTTTGGAAGCGAAAGATAGAAGTCAGGCAGGCTTCACGGCACCCGCTTTGGGACTTTGCTTGATGAAGGTGTTCTATTGAGTGAGGTGGTGCTTTGGTAAGCGAAATATGGAGTGATTTCTTTTGTGTCAAAGGTTCTTAAGGTTCTAAGGGGGCAGAAGGTTCTTAGGTTCCCTTGTGATAGGTTTGTATCATGTTGTTAAAAAAGCGGTATTATCTTTGGCGTCATTTCGACCGGTCGTATTTGTGCTTGATGGTGTAGGAGGCATGAAATGCAATGTGTAGGAGAGTGGAGAAATCTCGCAGCACCAGCGGGAAGGGCTTTCTGCATCAAATCGTAACGGTGAGACCTTATTTCGAGCGAAGCGAGAAGAGCAACTCTAACGAGTTGCCATGCTATGTTTCATCTAGCCTTTACCGCTGGTGCTGCGAGATTTCTCCACTCAGGGGCACAGCTCATTTCATATCTTTTGTATCATTTCGCACAAATATGATCGGTCGAAATGACGGTGCGATAAAATCATTGGAGGGGATTGGTGCATTTAATGAGGCCAACAACTAACAACCAACAACAATTATTGTACACAACAAAAAAGCACTCCTTGCGGAGTGCTTTTTGAATAATCTGTTTCGGATTATTTGGAGTACAATTCGACGATGTTGGTTTCGTTGACTTCGTCTTTGTATGGGAGTTCGTCTCTCTGTGGGAAACGGGTCAGGGTAGCGGTCCAGTTGTCGAAGGATTTTTCGATGTATGGAAGATCGAAAGTCTTCAGTTCCTGGAAGGACTGTTTGAACATTTCGTTAGCTCTGTAAGCTTCGCGGAGGGAGATGACCTGTCCTGGGCGAACCGGGTAGGAAGGAATATCTACTCTCTTGCCATCAACGTTGATCAGGCCATGGGTAACCATCTGACGAGCCTGACGGATGGAACGTGCGAAACCTGCACGATATACGAGGTTGTCCAGTCTGGTTTCCAGCAGGGACAGCAGGTTTTCACCTACGACGCCGGACATTCTCTTTGCTTTATCATAATAGCGATAGAACTGCTTTTCAAGCAGGTTGTACATCGCTTTAACTTTCTGTTTTTCTGCGAGCTGAATGCCGTATTCAGACTGTTTCTTCTGATGAGCATCTGCTACTTGCCGTTTTAACGCTTTCGGATGGCCGTATACATTTACGCCGAAACGTCTGCTGGTCTTAAAACGGAGATTTCTGTTTGTTGCCATTGTGTAAATCACCTCTCTAAAAATATCGCTATTCGAATTAAATAGCTTTTTTATTATAAATGGTTTTGATAGGGATGTCAAATATTTTCTATATTTCTTTTTTTTAGGTGACTGGTGACTAGGGGGAGGAGCGGGCAATGTTGTTAAGTTAAGCGAAATATGTGATGATTCCTTTCGTGGCAAAGTTTCTCAGGTTGCTCAGGACTCTCAAGTTTCTCGTATTTCCCGAATGAGATGATAACGCCAGCGTC
>DBLC01000010.1:154-2611 GCA_002297935.1 Dialister sp. UBA734 | reverse complement strand
ACTTGAGAAACCTGAGTAACCTTTAATCACGAGCGGAATCATGCTTATTGCCCCAAATTCTTAACTTAACAGCATTAGAGGAGCGGGGTATATTGTGACTACTTGTAAATCAAATTTCTAATAGCAAAAAACTGGATTAATAATAGTTGATGGTTGTTAGTTGCCTGGAGTCAAACAACCAACAACCATCAACCCGTCACCAGTCACTAGTCACTAGTCACCAGTCACGATATCAAAGAAATTCTTCAGAATACTGCTTCCTTTCGGCGTCATAATCGATTCGGGGTGGAATTGCAGGCCGTAGATGGGATAGTCTTTGTGTTCCACCGCCATGATTTCTCTGTCAGCTGTATGGGCGATGACTTTCAATGTGTCGGGCAGGGTGGAAGGGACTGCGGCCAGGGAGTGGTAGCGGGCTGCGCGGATGATGGGCGGGATGCCTTGGAACAGTGGACTTTTGGTGTCGATGGAGATGTCATAGGCTTTGCCATGAACCAGTTCTTTAGCATAGGAAATGGTGGCGCCGAAGGCTTGACAAATGGATTGGTGGCCTAGGCAGACTCCCAGGATGGGAAGTTTCCCAGCAAAGTGGGACACCGCCGGTAAGGAAATGCCTGCATCGGCCGGTTTTCCTGGGCCGGGGGAAATAATGAGGGCTTCTGGATTCATGGCTTCGATTTCGGAAAGAGTGTACGCATCATTTCGGACGACCCGAATGTCTGGATAGATGCTTCCTGCCAGTTGGTAGAGATTATAGGAAAAACTGTCATAGTTGTCGATGAGAATAATCATGCTAATCCTCCTTCTGCTGCCTCGATGGCTGTCACCATGGCTTTGGCTTTATTCATGCATTCCTGGTATTCTTTTTCCGGCTGGCTGTCGGCGACGATGCCGGCACCGGATTGAACGCAAAGGATTCCTTTTTTCTTGTAGGCCAGACGAATGCCGATGCAGGTATCCATATTTCCTGAAAAATCCAGGTACCCGATAGCACCGCCGTAGACGCCTCGTTTTCTGTTTTCTTCTTCTTCGATGATCTGGCAAGCTCTGAATTTGGGCGCACCGGATAAAGTGCCAGCCGGCAGCACCGCATCGATGGCGTCGATGGCATCTTTGTCATCGCGGATTTTTCCTTCCACTGTGGAACCGATGTGCATCACGTGGGAGAATCGGAGAATGTCCAGGTACCGATCCACTTTGACGGTGCCGATTTGGCTGATTTTTCCTAAATCGTTTCGGCCCAGGTCGACCAGCATGTTGTGTTCTGCCAGTTCTTTTTCGTCTCCCAGGAGTTCTTTTTCTAAGGCTTTGTCTTCGGTTGGCGTTTTTCCACGAGGACGGGTGCCTGCCAAGGGGAAGGTGTAGAGGGTGCCATCTTGGAGTTTCGCCAATGTTTCTGGAGACGCGCCGGCCATTTCCAAATGGTCGCTGGTGAAATAGAACATATAGGGTGACGGATTCAAGAGCCGCAAGGTGCGGTACACATCAAAGAGGCTGCCGGTGGCTTTGGCGGTCAGCGGATTGGACAGCACCACTTGGAAAATATCGCCTTCCAGGATATGGTGCTTGGCGGTTTCTACCATGGCACTGTATTCTTGTAAATCGTGGGTTGGGGTGAGCGGCGTTTCTAAGTGAAGCGGTCGGTCAGCCATGCGGGCGCCGCTGTTTAACAGCTTTGCCATGGCATCTAGTGTATCTTGGGCTTTTTGATAGGAAATGTCTATGTCAGCCGTATTTACGCCGGCAATGAGTAGAATCTTTTGTTTATACCCATCAAAGACAATGAGTTTATCAAAGAGCATCAAGTCAGCGTCGTTGAAATCGGCATTTTCTTCATTCTTGAGCTGCAAATTGGGTTCCGCGTACTTGATATAGTCGTAGGAGAAATAGCCCACCAATCCTCCTGTAAATGGGGGCATGGTGTCCAGCTTTGGACTTTTGTGATCGGCTATAATTTTTCGGAAAATTTCACCGGGGTGGTCCACTTGGTACGTTTCGACCGTTTTGGTTTCTTCCTCTGTACCGGTGGTGATGGTTACTTTTCCATTGATACAGGTGATTTCCATGGTGGGGTCATAACCAAGAAAAGAGTAACGGCTCCATGGCTGTCCATTTTCAGCACTTTCTAGCATAAAGCAATGGTGGCTGGCGGCCTGCAGGGTTCGCATGACTTCAATGGTGGTGAAACGATCGGCCATCATTTCCTGGCAGACCGGAATACGTTTATACTGACCGGAAGCGGCCAGTGCTTTTATTTCTTCTAGGGTGGGATACATAGAGAACTCCTTTCAGTTAGGGAAGAAAACGCTCTTTGGTAGGAGTGCGTAGTGAGTAGTGCGTGGTGCGTAATGGTGGTGCGGCGCACAAATTTTAGAAGCGCCGCAAGTATATAGAAAATATAGCTCACAAAGATATATAGGGGGTATAGGGGCGCTATATGAATTGTGCGCCCCTTCC
>DBLC01000010.1:0-135 GCA_002297935.1 Dialister sp. UBA734 | reverse complement strand
ACGCATTACGCACTTCGCACTCCTCCCAAATGACCTTTTCATCTCCAATAAAGTCAGGACAAATAAAAAATCCGTCCTGACAGATGAAAATACTGTCAAGGACGGATATCATTCCGCGGTGCCACCTTGTTTCAG
>DBLC01000160.1:5575-5697 GCA_002297935.1 Dialister sp. UBA734 | reverse complement strand
ATGAAATAGCAAATGAATCAAATGAAAGAAGCGTCTTTCTCTAGTGTCACTTGAGGAAGACGCTTTTTTCATTAGTATCATTTTCTTTTATACCGTGATAACCCTTATCCACCGCTCCGCGG
>DBLC01000160.1:0-5458 GCA_002297935.1 Dialister sp. UBA734 | reverse complement strand
AGGAAGGGGCAGGCCCGCTTGCGGGCCGGGGATAGGCCGTCGAAGAAGAGTTGTTAGGCTAGCCGCTTTCGCTGGACGCCGACAACGCACTGTTTCTCATCCCAATGGAGCCGCTAGTGCGAGCTATCCCCCCCTGCCCCCTTTTCAGAGAAAGGGGGTAACGGCTAGTGCAAATGCTACTAGCGTCTCTTGGCACATTCGAGTTCGTTTAGAACCCTTAGAACCTTTAGAACCCTGAGCAACCTAAGTAACCTGTGCAACCTATGAGCCCTATTTCTCAATCGCCTCTTGCTTATATATGAAAAGTAATATAATATATATACTGATATTGTATTTTTCGATATAAGCCTATATGGTATGAAGGAGAAGTCAAAAAGTATGAGAGCTCGTGGAATTTTATTTGCGGTAGCTGTGGTATTTTCCGTGTGGAATGTATTCAATCAAGGTCTCAATGTGCAGAGCATTGCGATTTGCCTGATGGTATTGGTTTGCCTGGCCATGAATGTGTATAATTATCGTCAGAAGCAGGCCCAGCAGGAAGCAGCGGAACGGGAAGTTCGTGCGAAGGAAGAAATTCGCCAGATGCGTGCGGAAGCTAGAAGAAAGCAGAGCCGGAAGGGCAGAAAGCATAAGAAATAAAAGTGAGTGACTGGTGACTAGTGACTGGTGACTGGAGAGAAACCGGGAATTGGTGCTAGGGATTAGGAAATTAGCATTGTGCATATTTTCCTAATCCCTATTTTTATGGAAATATAGGAATGAAAATAATAATTTTCCTAGGGAAACACTGATTTCAAACTCTTTGATTAAATCAGCGTTTCCCTAGTCACCAGTCACGAGTCCCTAGTCACCGATTATAAATCTATCATTTATGTGAGGTCTATATGCCAATTGCATTGTTGTATCGATGGGCTATTTTTGTGCTGCTCATCGTGGGATTGATTCTTTTGATGAAACATAAGGTATTGACGCCTTTTGTCTTTTGGTCCCGGATTCAATATTATACGTTTTCTACGTTTACGTTATTTATGTTCTGGCTCGGGGCGACGTTGCTGCGGGTGGATATTCCGTTCCTGTATACCGCCGATTGTCGCTATATCGTGGCGGCCAGTTTGGGTACGTTGTCGCTCATGTATCATTGGATCGTTCGGCCTGGGGCGATTAAAACCCACCGGCTCAATGATATCAGTTATGAACATTTCTCTTTTTATAACTATATTTTCCACTATTTCATCCCCATTTTGATGACCGTGGATTATATTTTCTTTGTGGATAAAAGAGAAATGCACTGGTACACCATGGTGACCTGGATGATTTACCCGGCGCTGTACACGGTATTTGTCTACGTTCGTGCCTGGATTACCCTTGTGACCCATGGGACCTCTCATTTGTATCCTTACACGTTCATGGACCCCAGAGAGCATGATTTCTTCTTCATTACGAAACACGTGCTGAAAGTGGGCTTCCAGTTCTTTGTGATCGGCATTTTCGTCTACGCCCTGGGGATGGGACTGTATCACCTGGGGATTCCGCCGCTTTCGTGGACCTATAATTTGTGAGGTATAACGATAGGGGGATTTGAATGCGTAGTGCGAAGTGCGAAGTGCGTAATGGTGGAAGGGGCGCACAAAATTTGGAAGCGCCCCAATACCCTCTTATAGTATAAAGTTGGCAGTTTGCGGTATCTGTGGAC
Source organism: Dialister sp. UBA734 (assembly GCA_002297935.1). Taxonomy (GTDB): domain Bacteria; phylum Bacillota; class Negativicutes; order Veillonellales; family Dialisteraceae; genus Dialister. Next base: position 3,765 of record DBLC01000160.1, on the reverse strand, counting down.
CGCCTAAAAATCGGCGAGCATATGAAATGGATTTTGTAATATGTAAATCTATTGGTATAAGAGTAATTCGGGGCGCTCGCCGGCCTTCATTACGCATTACGCACTTCGCATTCTCTTAGCTGCTAAGAGTTGAGTATCCACCAGTATCATGGTATAATATTTTCATGTTTTTCTATATGTTTCTTTGAATGAGGGAGTTTACATTCATGGCAAAGGCAAATGCAGCACCGGCGAAGGTTTTCGTCGATCATTCTTATTTCTATCGGCCCTATATCATTGTGGCGGCCATTGGTTTCATTCTCTGGGCGGCCTATGTGGCGTGGACGGCTTATTGGGGAATCATGAAGAGCCGTGTGCCTGTCATTGATATCGGCATGCAGATTGCGATTCTGTGGTGGCTTTTGGACACGGTGATGACGAAAACGGTGTATCGCCTGGAAGAGAACCAGCTGTACATGTTGAAAACGGGCTTGGGACATAAGCAGGAACTGAAAATTGCCTATGAAGATATTTTCGGGGTCCACCATTTCAAGAACCAGCTCATGAAGCCAGTGACCTATCGTTATACATTCCATCAGTATGCGAAAATGGACAATCGCCCGATTTGGTCTTTGCTCTATGATATCGGAAGCACCCAGAAAGTGGGTCGTGTGCTTATGAAGGCGTCGGAAGATTTCTGGAAGGAATTTGAAAAGCGCATGCCCGGGCAGATTCGTATCCCGCAGGAAGAAGTGGTGGCACTGACCTATAAATCGATGGAAAAGAAACTTCGTGAACAGGGCTATTTCAAAGACCATCCGGAAATGGACTTTGAAGAAGGCATCGAACAGCTGCGTCAGAAGGGCACCGAAATGGGTGGCCGTGAAGACGAACTGACCGGGGAAGATTTCCACGGAGAACAGGCAGAAATGAAGAACGGTACCCGTACCGATACCATCGAAGCAGCCAAACGTCGTGGTGCCAAAACAGCCCATGGTGAGGAAGAAAAGAAATAAGAGATTGGAAATACAAGCACTTTTCTGTGTAACGCAGGAAAGTGCTTTTTATTTTGGCTGGTTGGGGACTAGTGACAAAGGTTCTGTAGCGGTAGCATGGGCGGGGAAACATAGAGGTGGAACGTGCATGCAAAGGTTCTGTAGCGGTGGTATGGGTAGAAGAACAAGGAGATGGAGTGTATATCAAAAGATTCTGTAGCGATGAGATAGCTAGTGAAACATAGCGATACATCGGATATCAAAAGGTTCTGGCTCCAAGAAAATCACAAGATTTTCAATGGAGACAGAACCCTCAGAACCCTGAGAACCCTCAGAACCCTGAGAACCCTCTTGTATAAAAATTCACTAATCAATTGATTCCTATGCATGAAATTGCTGCTTTTTATGTCCTATTTCATGAAGAAAAAGGAGAAAGGAAAAGGAATAAAAGGAGATAAAAACCAAAACCCCAGTATTTCTAAATTTCACTGAAAAATGGATGAAAACGGGCTGATTTTAGGCGAATGATAGTATACTTGACATCTATCAAATTTATTTATAGCTACCAATAGAAGAACCGTTAATCAAGAAAAATAGAAAAGATAACATAGTATAATCCTATATAATAATTTATATGATACCTAAAAATATAAAAAGATGTTCAAATATAAATCAAATGTAAAGAGATATGAAAACGAGAGAAATATAATGATTAAAGGAGAAAATGGGAATGAAATGCATGTAATTCCATAGGATAGATAGCTATGAAGAAATAAGAAAATGGAAGAAAATAGAAGAATTTAATTCTTATACATAGTATATATACCTAAAACTTATGGTATATACTATGTATTTTTGAAAAATAGCACTCTATCGGGTACAATGATACCAGGTGCTCAGGTAATGAGTTTTCATCCTGAATGGGAGTCCTATCCCGGGACTGTAATAAAGGAGGATAGTCGGTTGTGAGGGATATTTCAGAAAAAGGGGAAGACATTCATTTTTATTCAAACAGCATTAATTTTTATGTAGCGCTTGAATGTTTCCTATGTTTCTGAAAAATATTTTCGTAAAGAATTCAAACTGCACCATAAGGATTTTTTACAGCTAACAAAACATAGGAAGGTGAATCTTTATGGATCCAGCTATTATGACGCTGTGCGTCCTGGCTGTAGCAGCATTTCTGTTCATCACCGAACTGATTCCGCTGGCTGTTACCGCTATGGCAGCATGTACGGTATTGGGGATTCTCGGCGTACTCCCGTCCAAAGCTGTATATGCAGGTCTTTCTAATTCCACCGTCGTTCTCTTCGGCGGCATGTTTGTTATCGGCGCTGCTATGTTCAAAACTGGCCTCGCTGAAGCTATTGGTGTTGCAGTCGTAAAGAAAGCAGGCACAAACGAAATTCCGCTTATGGCTGCTATCATGATTGTAACCATCGTTCTGTCTTCTGTATCTTCCAACACCGGTACCGTAGCTTGCTTGATGCCAGTTATCATTGGTATCTGCCAGGCAGCAAAGATTCCTGCTTCTAAGGAATTGATGCCACTGGCTATCGCAGCTAACGTAGGCGGCACCATCACCATGATCGGTACTCCACCAAACGTTATCGTTACCGGCGCTCTGACCACTGCTGGTCTTCCGACCTTCGGATTCTTCGAATTCGCTGCTATCGGTATCCCGCTGTCCATCGTTATCACTGTATACACCCTCTTCATTGGCCGTCACATGATCGCTGCTAAATCTGCAGGCGCTATGGACGAAGATGCTATCAAAGCTGCTAAAGAAGAAGCTGGTGCAGGCGGCGATGCTCCAAAGAGCAAAACCAAAATGTGGATTTCTGGTCTCATTCTGATCGGCGTAGTTCTCTGCATGGCTCTGAACCTGAAGACTGTTCCGCTGCACACCGCAGCAGTTACCGGCGCTATCCTCTGCGTTATCACCGGCTGCCTGAAAGAAAAAGAAGCATATGCTGGTATCGACTGGGTAACCATTTTCCTGTTCGCTGGTATGCTTTCCGTTGCATCTGCTATGGAAAAAACCGGCGCTGGCAAGATGATTGCTGATACCGTTGTAGGTATGATGGGCGACCATCCAAATCCGTATGTACTGACTGGCGTTCTGTTCCTGATTTCCAACGTACTGACCCAGTTCATGTCCAACACCGCATCTGCAGCACTGCTTGCACCAATCGGTATTTCTATCGCTCAGTCCATCGGCGCTGACCCGAAACCGGTTCTGATGGCTCTTGGTATTGCAGCATCCTGCGCATTTGCTACCCCAATGGCTACTCCGCCAAACACCCTGGTTCTCGGACCTGGCGGATTCTCTTTCAATGATTATGCTAAAGTCGGTGTTCCGATGTGCGTAATCTCCCTGATTGTTTGCCTGATCGTTATCCCGATCGTATGGCCATTCGGTATCTAAGAGATATAGAGTGCAAAGAGTTCCCATCCGGTTTCCTTTTCATCAAGGAAACCGGTATGGGTTAACTGTTTTATTTCCGTGAAGTGATTCTTTGTAGAATGGCTTTACCCTGCGTACCTGTGAAGGAAAGGCTTTTCCTCGCACCTCGCTTTACAGAAAGGTGGATTCAAATTTATGGAAACTCCAGGCCCGCTTTCGATTTGCCTCACTAACATGGTTATCGTATTCGCAGTTCTTATTTTCCTGGCATGCGTTATCCAGCTGATTCACATTGTGGATCCGACCAAAAATAAGAAAAAATAATTGTTTTAAAGAAAATACAAACACATTTTAGGAGGTCTAAATATGGACGGCTTTATGAGA
>DBLC01000052.1:6389-17786 GCA_002297935.1 Dialister sp. UBA734 | reverse complement strand
CTAGTCACCAGTCACGAGTCCCTAGTCACCAGTCATAAAATACTAACTTTTTTACCTTTATTATGCTATAATATGGTTGTAAAATATTTCAAGAAGGAAAGGTGTTATTATGGAAGAAATGGAACAGGGTAAACGGTATTCTGCAGAAGATAAGGGATATACCAGCAAGATTTATGAAATTCGTTGGATTCCTGTGTCGCAGCGTCCGGAATACCAGGAAGAACCAGTCAAAGGATGCTTGGCAAAGCTGAAGACTTTGATGTCTGACAAAGATTTTGACAAGTATATCGAAAACAATGTCATCCGTATCACCTATGATACAGGCCGTCTCATGCTGATTGCTCGTTCTGAAATGGGACGTACCATGCTGACCGGTCGTTTCTTCAATGCCATTTGCGAAGCCTTCGACGTAGGCAGCTTCCGCGTGGTTAGCCAGGTGAATGGATACTGATAAAAGCAGTGAGAAGTGAGAAATGGTGGAAGGGGCGCAAAAATTCATAGAGTGCCCCAATACCCATTATAAATGGTTATTATTGATGATGCTGCTATCATCAAGTAGCTTTTACATGGCCTATCAAAAGGTTATTATTCTATTAATTTCATCAGAGTAACAAAGTAAAAACACCGCTATCATTGGGGTTATAAAAGGTTATTTCATCTTGCATGGCATAACCTTTATAACCCTTATGAAAGCGGTGCTTTTTATTTTATTTGTTACTCCAAAGTAATCAGCAGAATTATAACCTTCAACATAAAACGGTATGCATACTACATGAAGATACATATAGCATGCACACCGTTTTTCAGTTAGAAGAAATTTTGGGAGCGCCATATAATTTGATGCGCCCCTTCCATCATTTCTAACTTCTCACTACTCACTTCTCACTGTTTTTAAAATTTCACTCTCAGCAGTCGAACCGCGTAGAGGATGCAGAGGATGGTGACGCCGGTGTCTGCGAAGACAGCTACCCACATATTGGCGTAACCCAGCAGGCCCATGATCATGACAGCAATCTTAACAATCAGGGCGAAGGCTACGTTTTCCCAAGCGGTCTTGATGACTTTCTTCGCCACCCGGATGGCTTTGGAAATAGCGTCTACGTTGGAGTTGAGGAATACCACGTCAGCGGCTTCGATGGCGGCGTCGGCACCACTGCCCATAGCAGCCCCTACATCAGCACCAGCCAATACCGGCGCATCGTTGATGCCATCGCCGACGAAGAGGACGGAACCGATATCCTGACGAACTTTTTTCATTTCTGTCAGTTTGTCTTCTGGGAGAAGTTCAGCGTGGATATTTTCAATGCCTACCATATCACCGATGGCCTGGGCGCTCTTTTTGTTGTCGCCGGTCAGCATGACAGGGGTGACGGACAGGGCTTTCAGGTCTTTGATCCCTTCGATGGTATCGGATTTGATGGCATCAGAAATGGTGATGCGGCCCAGAAGGGTGTCATCGAGAGCCACGTAAACGTCGGTGCCTACTTCCTGATAGGAGGGAAGTTCCGGTACAGAAATACCGGCCGCAGAGAGGAGTTTCTCATTTCCGATATATACGGTTTTGCCTTCCCAGGTGGCTTTGACGCCGTGGCCGGCTATTTCCTGCATGGAAGTCAGTTTCGGAAGAATCAGTTTCCGTTCATTGGCTTCGCTCACAATGGACTGGGCGATAGGGTGTGTGGAGTAAATTTCTCCAGCTGCTGCCAAGGCCAGAATTTTTTCTTCACTTTCATTGGCAGTTTTGGTGATGTGACGAACTTTGAATTTCCCTTCGGTCAGGGTGCCAGTCTTATCCAGCACGGCTGCTTTGGTATTGGCCAGGGCTTCCATGACGGTACCGCCTTTGAAGAGAATCCCTTCTTTGGAAGCTGCACCGATGCCGGCGAAGAAGGAGAGCGGCACGGAAATAACCAGGGCGCATGGACAACTGATAACCAGGAAGGTCAACGCAGTGTAGATGCAAGAATCCCAATCAGCACCGAAGAAGAGCGGCGGCAGAATGGCAACGGCAATGGCTACGAAAACCACGATAGGGGTATACACACGGGAGAAACGGGTAATGAAACGGTCGATTTTCGGCTTGCTGGCTACGGCGTTTTCCACGGAGTCCAAGATACGGCTAACCATGGATTCGGAGAGTATTTTTTCTACCTGCATTTTCACCGTGCCGGTCATATTGACGCAGCCAGAATCTACAGAGTCGCCGACGGAGACAAGTACAGGTTTCGGTTCACCAGTGACCGCAGAGGTGTCGAGCTGGGTATTTCCTTCACACAGAATGCCATCCAGGGGGATACGGTCGCCAGGACGGATAAGAAGGATATCGCCGATTTCTGCGTCTTCTGCCGGGATGGTTTCGATGGTGTCTCCCTTGACACGCTGCACCACTTCCGGACGAAGATCTACCGCATCCATGATCTGGTCACGGCTTCTGTCAGCAGCCAGATCCTGGAAATATTCCCCAATGCGGTAGAAGAGCATAACGCCGACCGCTTCCGGGTATTCGTGAATGGCGAAAGCCCCTACGGTGGCTACGGTCATGAGGAAGGTTTCGTCGAAGAATTCCCCATGGGTGATGTTTTTCAGGGCGGTGTAAACGATAGGACCGCCTAAGATGAAGTAGGAAATAAAGAAGAAAATGTCTCCTACATCAGAAAGGTCAGCAAAGAGGTTCATCGGGTTGTAATGCATGAGCATGCCGATCACAAAGAGGATGCCGCCGATGATGAGCTGGCTCTTTTCACTTTTCAGCTGGTCCAGGAAAGAGGTTTCTTTCTTTGCCTGCGCTTTTTTCGCTGCTTTGGAAGGCCGTTTCTTTTTTACAATTTCTGTAGGACTTTCTACTTCGTTGCATTTCCGGGTCAGTTCCGGAATGAGGCTGTCCGGGTCCTTGGCGGTGAGCTTCATAGTTTTTGTCGCAAAGGAAATAGAAGCAGAGAGCACGCCAGGCTGGCGATTCACAACTTTTTCCAATTTCACAGCGCAAGCGGCACAGTCCAAGGTAGGAATTTCATAAATTTCCGTCTTGAAATCCCCTTTATCCGATGGGGGAACGATGCCTACATTTTCATCCACGGCGCGGCAAACTTTCAGCACTTCAGGAATCAAAGTGTCCGGATTTCCTTTCACAATGAGACGAAGCTCTTTCTTGGTGAAACTGATGGACGCGAAGAATACCGAAGGCATTTCGCGAATTTTACCTTCCATTTTGGCCGCACATTCCATGCAGTCCAAGTGTTCCATGTGGTAGAGACCGCGGTTGTATTCTTTCCCCAAGAAATCGCACTGGCAGGATGCCAGGTCTTTGCCGCAGTAATCGCAATCTTCTTCGTCTACGCAGCCGTGGCAATGGCAATCGGTCTTGTGGCCGGCCTGATGATGAATCCCGATGTCATGGAAATGGCCAAAAGCGCGGCGTTCATCCGCTTTGATTTCTTCTTCGCTTTCCATGATGTCTTGTTCATTGTCTTTGTATTTCGCCAGTTCCGGGTCGTGGGAATGGTCGTGGTGCTCCGGTTCCACCTCTTTATCACAGCATCCGCAACCGCAGCCGCCGTGATCGTGTCCATGGTCATGTCCATGATCGTGACCGCAACCACAGTGGTCGTGGTCTTCATGGTGGTCATGACCGCATCCGCAGGAACCGTGTTCATGATGGTCTTCGTGATCGTGGTCGTGTCCACAACCGCAAGACTCATGATGATGTTCCTCATGATCATGTCCGCAGCCACACCCTTCGTGGGCGTGATGATGTTCTTCCTCGGAGTGGTTATGTCCGCAGTGGCATTCGCCATGGTCGTGGTGGTGTTCTTCCTGACTATGGTTATGGCCGCAATGACATCCCTCGTGGGCGTGGTGCTCTTCCTCTTGCTCCTCGTCGTGGGTATGGGTGTGTGCGTCTTCGTGATGATGGTCGTGGTGGCAATGGCCGCAACCACAGTTGTGTGCATGTGTTTCTTCGTGTTTCATTTGTATCCTCCTTTAATTTTCGGTATTTAACTTAATTATGACTTTAATGCGTAGCGCGAAGTGCGTAGTGCGTAATGGTAGTGGCGGCGCACAAAATTTGGAAGCGCCGCAGAATATTTGTTAAGGAATTACGCAATATAAAGAATAGCATAGTAAAGGGGTATGGGGCGCTTTATAAGCTGTGCGCCCCATCCATCATTACGCACTACGCACTTCGCATTACGCATTGTTCTTGCATGTTCAAATTCTAGCATTTATTAGGGAAGCCGTAAATAGATGATAAGGAACTCTTTAGAAATTCAAGATTTAAAGATGAGAGGAAGAGTTGAAAAATTCAAGTGCTTCTAAGGGATTAGGGTTCTAAGGGTGCGAAGGGGTCTGAAGGTTCATCGACTGTGCTGATAGACGGTGGTATCATCTGGTAAGGTTGAGTCGTAACGGTATGATTCTTTAAGCCTTTGCCGCTAGTGCTTTGAGATTTCTCCACTCAGGGGCACATCTCACGTTAATGCATGTGTATCATCTAGCACAGATACGATCGGTCGAAATGACGGATTAGGTTGGAGGCACATTCAGTGAACCTTCAGAACCTTGAGAACCCTCAGAACCTTCCGCACCATTGCCTCAGCCGAAACACCTCTAATCCCTAATCACTAATCCCCAGGGCCTAGCTACTAATCCCTAGTCACGAGTCACCAAAACCCCAGTTCCCAAAACCATGCATATGTGTTATACTAATTGCAACTCAATGCATAACGGACTTGCATGGAATCCATAATGGTAGGATGGTTTATGTAGGATCGGATTCCCAAGTGACTGTATGCAAAATAAAAAATGGAAATGGAGGAAAAGTAGAATGGTAGGAAGTAAATGGAAGAAAATTTTGGCAGTAGGCCTTTGTGGTCTCATGGCAGTAGGCGTATTTGCTGGTTGCGGTGGTTCCGATGGGGGCAAGAGTGATGGGAAGCTGAAGGTCGGTGTGGTACAGATTGTGCAGCATCCGGCATTGGATGATTCCAATAAGGGCTTTGTGGACGCTCTGAATGAACAGGGCATGAAGGATAAGGTGGAAATTGACCAGCAGAATGCCCAGGGGGACCAGTCCAATCTGCGTTCTATTGCAAACCGGTTCACTTCTGGCAATTACAATCTGATTTGTGCGATTTCTACACCAGCCGCTCAGGCTATGGCCAATGCAACCGACAAGATTCCGATTATCTGCACCGCTATTGCTGATTTCGAAAATGCAAAGCTCATGAAATCTGAAAAGACACCGGATAGCAATGTGACCGGTACTCATGATAGAGGTCCTCTGGAAAAACAGGTGGCACTGATTCGTGAAATCCAGCCCAATGCGAAGAAAGTTGGTATCATTTACAATTCCAGTGAAATCAATTCGGTTATTCAGGCAGAACGTCTGAAAAAGGCTTGTGAACCACTGGGTATGGAAGTGGTAGAACTGACTGTCAATTCCGTCAATGATGTACAGCAGGTGGCCGAAGGATTCCTGGGCGGCAAAGTGGATGCGATTTTTGTCCCCACTGATAACATCATCGCTTCGTCGATTCCTACTTTGATGTCTGTCGCCGACAAGGAAAAGATTCCGGTCTATGGGGCAGAAGTGGGACACGTGAAATCCGGCGTCCTGGCTTCGGAATCCATTAGCTTCTATGACATTGGTCACCGGGCTGGGGAAATGGCTGCTGAAATTCTGAAAGGAAATAAAACAGTTAAAGATTTCCCTGTCGAAGGGGCTGACAAATCCAAGCTCTACATCAATAAGGCAGAAATGGAAAAACTGGGCATCCAGATTCCACAGGCTGTCCTCGATCGGGCAGAAATGCTCTAAAAAGCAGTGAGAAGTTAGAAGTGAGAAGTTAGAAATGTTGGAATGGGCACATCCTATTTTATAGTGCCCAGCAATTTCTATAAATTCGTAAACACATGGGAAAGTAACTTTTTCTTGCAAGGGGAGCAGGGAGAGGTTGCTTTTCGTGTTGTATGAGAAAGGTTGGAAAGGTTTCTCAAGTAGCTAAGGTTGCTCAGGTTCGTCGAATGAGATGATAGACACTAGCGTTATCATTCCATTTGAGGAAGGAACCTGGGCAACCTGTAATTGCAACTAATCCGTAACACGACAGTATCTCCCCCGCCGGGGGAGAACACAAGAGGGGGAGGCAGTAGCGGTATACTTCGCTATGAGCACATCAAGCGTGTACGGTGTATCCGCTCTTGGCGGTGAAATCGATAGAGACTTCGTGCTTACCGCTTGGAGCGGGCATCACCGGGTGGGATTGGAGTAACAGAGGTATTTCAATCCGCTAGCGCTGCCCCCTTTGGTAGGCAAAGCCTACCACCTTCCCCCCGAAAGGGGGACTATAAAAGGAGTAAACTTACATAAGGAGAAAGTGAATTGGCTTCAAAACTCAAACAGCTTTGGTGGTTGATGTTACTATTTGCTATATGCAATATAGCCATGGCCGTCATGCTTTATCAGGAACCGGTAGAAAAAGAGGGCGCTACCGTAGGGTATATCGAGAAGAAAGACCTATACTCTATTGGCATTCTGGAAACCTCTGATTTGCCAGAACAACATAAAATGGTATCCGGCGTCATAGCCGCTCTGGAAGCAGGAGGTTATGAAAAAGGGAAAAATATTCAAATCGATCTGGTGCAGGCCGGTGGAGATGAGAAAAAGCTGGAAGAAGGAGCCAAGAAGCTGGTTCGAAATAAGAAAGATTTAATCATTGCCATTGGGAGCCAGTCGGCCAAAGCGGCTGCGAAAGTGACCAAAGGAACGCCTATCGTCGGGGTAGGGGTTCTATATTTCCAAAAGGAAGAAGAGATGCTGAGCCAAGGCAATCTGACCGGCATCAGTGATTATCCCCTGGTGGTGACACAGATTCGTACAGCCCATCGATTCATTCCGATGGATCCCTTGGGCGTGATTTATAATCCTTCCGATCCAGGTTCCAATGACCAGCTGCAAATTCTTCGTGCCGTAGCGGAAAAGAAACATATCAAACTTTATGAAGTGGCATACGATGAAAAACAAAAACCGGAAGCGCAGTTCCAGAAACTGGTGGGCCATGCGAAAGCGGTCTATGTGCCAGAAGATGTGGAAATACTGAAACACTTCGATGCTTTGATGAAAGTCATGAATGAAGCAGGGATTCCTGTGATTGGGGAACAGTCGGAAATGGTGCAGCGAGGCGCTGTCCTGTCTGTATCGCCGTCCTACTATCGAATGGGCTTCTCCGGCGGTCGCATTGCTTGTCAGCTCCTTAAGGGGGATGTGTTGCCTAGCGATATCCAAGTGACCCGGCAGAATGACCCGAACCTGGTTCTCAATATGAAACAGATCAATGCACTGAATATCCCGCTTCCTGGTGACCTTTGGCAGCGGGCGAGAAAATTGTATCTCTATGATGGGCAGCCAGCAAGACCGTGATGAGTGCGTAATGGTGGAAGGGATGCACAATTCATATAGCACCCCAATACCTTGTTTTTTAGTATCTAGGGATTAGTAGCTAGGCCCTAGGAAATACTTTGATTTCCCCTTTTGTGTCACAGCGACTAGCTATTAGCAACTGTGACACAAAAGAACTCATCGAGCATATCCTAATCCCTAGGGCCTAATCCCTAGCTACTACATATAATTTAAAAGAAGGAGAATAGTAGATATGGTAGATTTAGCATTTTCCACCGTGGCACAAGGGCTCATGTGGTCCATTCTGGCTATCGGTGTATTTCTTTCCTTCCGCGTACTGGACGTACCGGATATGACTTGTGAAGGCAGTTTCCCTTTGGGCGGTGCCATTGCAGCGGCTCTCATTGCAGCGGGACAGTCTCCGTGGCTGGCTATTGCTGCCGGTGCTTTTGGCGGATTGCTCGCTGGGGTACTGACGGGGATTCTTTATACGAAACTGAAGATTCCGGCCATCCTGGCAGGGATTCTCACCATGATTGCACTGTATTCCATCAACCTGCACATCATGGGAAAAGCCAATATTTCCTTGCTTCGGGTAGACACCATTTTCTCTACCACCGCTTCTATGCTCCACGTCAGTGCGTCTGTGGCTGCCTTCCTGGTACCGGCAGTGCTGATGCTGGTCATCATTGGTTTTGTGTACTGGTTCTTTGGGACGGAACTGGGCATGTGCATTCGTGCCACTGGCTATAACCCCCAGATGGTTCGTGCCCAGGGCGTGAATACAGACTCTATGATCATCATGGGCCTCTTTATTTCCAATGCCCTCATCGGCCTCTGCGGCGCCGTAGTCGCACAGAACAACGGCTTTGCCGACGTTGGCATGGGGATCGGTACCATCGTGATCGGCTTGGCTTCCGTTATCATCGGTGAAGTGATTCTCGGTGTGGACAGCTTCTCTGCGTCCTTGGCTGCGGTGGTACTTGGCTCTGTCATTTACCGCGTTGTCATCGCCATTGTTCTTTACCTCGGCATGCCGCCGAACGATTTGAAATTGTTCACCGCCATCATCGTTATGCTTGCACTGGCAGCACCGATGATTAAGGGCAAAGTCAATATCGGAAAGTGAGGGGACAGACATGTTGAAAGTAACGAATATTTGCAAAACCTTTTTCAAAGGCACCACCAATGAAAAGAAAGCCTTGAACGGTCTTTCTCTCACCTTGAACGACGGCGACTTCTGCACCGTCATCGGCGGGAACGGCGCTGGGAAGAGTACTCTTTTGAACTCCATCGCCGGGGCATACATCCCCGATAGCGGGACCATCGAAATCAATGGCAACGATGTGACCCACGTAAGCGAATACAAGCGGGCCAAGTACATTGGTCGTGTATTCCAGGATCCACTGAAAGGCACCGCTGCAGGCATGCAGGTAGAAGAAAACCTGCTCCTGGCTTCTCGTAGAGGGGAAAGCCGTCGTCTTCGTTGGGCCTTCTCTGCTGGGGACCATGAGAAATATAGAGACATGGTGGCTCGTCTGGATTTGGGACTGGAAAACCGTCTGGGTACCCGCATCGGCCTTCTCTCCGGTGGTCAGCGTCAGGCATTGACCCTTCTCATGGCGACCATGAAACGGCCAGACATTCTGCTGCTGGACGAACCGACAGCCGCACTGGATCCAAAGACCGCTTCCAAAGTGCTGAAGATTACCGACGAAATCGTCACAGAACAGCACCTGACCACTCTCATGATTACCCATAACATGCGGGATGCTTTGAAATATGGCAATCGACTCATCATGATGAACAACGGGCAGATCATTGCAGACTATACGCCGGAAGAAAAGAAAAATCTCACCATTGACGACTTGCTCAAGAAATTTGAAGAAACCGCTGGAACCATCAGCGATAGAGTTGCTTTGGGATAAATAGTGGCTGCTCGTTAATTCGTTTTGTGCGAAAAAGTGCGTAGTGAGTAGTGCGTAGTGGTGGAAGGGGCGCACAAAATTTGGAAGCGCCCCAATACCCCTTTTTTATAAAAAAATAAAATCGATGCAAGGGTATCTGCTAAAACCCGTATAAAGCTGTGTACTGTTCTTTCGTACATGTATGCAATATTTCTCGATAAACAATAGTTATATGAATTAACGATAACGAGCATCCACTAAATAAGGAAAAGAAGGAGCTGCTGCGGCAGCTCCTTTTTTGATTGCTTACGCTTAACTATCTCCAGTAAAATTTTGGAAACTGAAAATGGCACTCCCTAAATGTAAGTGGTATACTAGGGAAAGTGAATAGAACGGTCCGGCTATTGACTGGAGACAGGGGAGATACAGAGGAAACATGGCAACTGGAGTGGAATCATTTTCTGATGTCTCTTTTCAGGGCTACCCTTTTTTGTACTTTTAAGGAGCAAATCTTATGAAAAAGATTCTCGCACTGGCTGCTGCAGCAGCCTTTACCGCAGGCGTATCTGTCTATGCCGCCAATCCATTTTCTGATGTATCCACCGATGACTGGGCTTACCAGGCAGTATCTGATCTCTCCGATCAGGGCGTCGTAGAAGGTTATCCGGATGGTACCTTCAAAGGCGAAAGAAACATGACCCGGTACGAACTGGCGCAGATTATTGCTCGTCTCATGGCGAAAGAAGACCAGTTCAACGCCCAGCAGCAAGCCACTCTGGACAAACTGGCCGGCGAATACGCAGATGAACTGGCAAACCTTGGCGTTCGCGTTTCCAACCTGGAAAAGAAAGTGGGCAACATTTCCTGGTCCGGCGATGCTCGTATGCAGTACCAGAGAAATCGTAAAATTGGTATGAATTATAAAGCCCCGTATTTTAATGTGCATAACAAGGATCATAAAGATAACTGGAATGGCCGTATGAGAATCAACGTACAAGGTCAGGTGAATGACCAGGTCATTGTAGAGGGACGTTTTCTTAATGAAATGAACTTTAAAAACAGTGAGTCTTCTAATACATCCATGGATAAGCTGCATGTGATTTACAATCCAACAGACGCACTGAGCCTGGATATTGGACGTACGGGCGTAGGTCTTTCTCAGACTGGAATTTTTATGGATGAAGATGCTCGGTTTGATGGTGTTGTCGGCACCTACGATAACGGTACATTTAATATGAGTGCCGGATATGGGCGTTTTGGTGACGATATTGGTAATCATATTTATGAAAACTGGTTTGTAAAAACTAGCGGAAATGTATTGGATAGAGTTGAACTTTCTGCCTTCTATACGGAATATGCTAAAATTTCTAATGGGTATGTGGAAGCTATTAACAGGTTATCTGGACGTAACTATAAACAGGATAATTTGGCAATCTGGGGAGTGGGTGCCGGCGTGGAGCTTGGCAGCAGCTTTACCCTTGAGGGGGACTATATCAAGCATGCAGATAACGTCACAGATAACGCTGCTATATGGACAGCCGGCCTGACCTATGGCGAAGTAGATACCAATAAAGTGGGAACTTGGATTCTTGGCGTTCACTATGTGGATACCGATCCTCTGGCATACCTGGGCGGTATTTCCGCTTGGGATATGACGGATCACTTGGACTATTCCATGCTTCCTGGTGCCAAATTTTGGCAGGCCAAAGCCGGTGTAGCAGTAGCTAAAAATGTAGAACTAGATGCGTACTACTACTTTGCAGGCAAAGCTAAAAATGAAAAAGCTGGAAATAGAGAATTTGATGACCCATCAGATACTTTCGGTGTTGAATTGAACTATACTTTCTAATTGTAGAACGTAGCAATAAAAAAGAACTCCTTCGGGGGTTCTTTTTTTATTGCTAGTAGGCAGTTGGCAGTATCTTTTACCGATTCTTTCTTACTGCTTACTACTTACTCATCACTACATAGTGGCTGGTCATTAATTCACTTCTTTCAGCAGTAAGAAACTAAATGAGCGATTGTTGTTGGTTGTTAGTTGCTGGTTGTTTGGCTCCAAACAACTAACAACCAACAACTAACAACAATGAG
>DBLC01000052.1:0-6369 GCA_002297935.1 Dialister sp. UBA734 | reverse complement strand
TATCGAGCGTATGAATTATTGACCATCCACTACATACCAAAAAGAGATTATGAAATCATCACTTCATAATCTCTTTTTGATATTTTCATATAGTTGGTTGTTTGGTTATAGGTTATAAAGAAAATGGTAATTGTTGTTGGTTATCTGTTGCTGGTTGTTTGGGGCCAGACAACTAACAACAGACAACCAACAACTAGTTACGGCAGTGGAACGAATTCGTCTACGCCTTTACCGGCTGCTACCATGGGGACTACCATATCTTTTGGATTGATGGTGACTTCGATCAGGTAGGTTTCGTCCATTTTGAGGGCTTTCTTGACGGCTTTAGCCAGTTCTTTTGGTGTGGAAACGTGTTCTCCGGACAGGCCGAAGGCGCTGGCGTATTTCACGAAGTCTACATAGCCAGGGAGTTCGCAGGCCATGTAGCGTTTTTTGAAGCCTGTGAGCTGCAGTTGGCGAATCATGCCCAAGCCGCTGTTGTTAAATACGATGACTACCACCGGAATATGGTTGCTGGCTAGGGTGAACAGTTCGCTGCCGGTCATTTTGAAGCCGCCGTCGCCGCTGATGGAGATGACTTTCTTTTCTGGCTGGGCCAGTTTGGCACCCATAGCCGCCGGAAGGCCGAAGCCCATGGTGCCCAGGCCGCCGCTGGTGATGAGCTGGCGGGCGAATTCGACTTTCAAGTGCTGGGCGGTGAACATCTGGTGCTGGCCTACGTCGGTGACGGCCAGGTATTTCTTTCCTTTCAGAAGAGGATTCAAGGCTTCGATGAAGTGGGGGGCTTCGTTATTTCCGCTGTCTTCATCCATGCTCGGCCAGGTGAGGATTTCGTCCCACCAGGCTTTGATGTCGTGAGGTTGGCATCCCTGGTGAATCATCAGCAAGGTGGTGCGCATATCGCCGGCGATGTTGATGGTGCTGTCAATGTTCTTTTCCAATTCAGCCGGATCGATATCAATGTGAATGATGGTTTTGTGAGCGCTGTACTTTTCACGATTGCCTGTTTCACGGTCGTTGAAACGGGTGCCGATGGCGAGGATCACATCGGCGTTGGCGATGGCCCGGTTGGAACGGATATGACCATGGAGGCCAGCCATGCCGAGGAATTGTTCTCTGTATTCGCTGATAGCGCCGAGGCCCATTAAGGTGCTGGCTACAGGGAGATTCATTTTTTCACACAGGTGGACCGCTTCGTATTCGGTGCCGGAAATAGCCACGCCGCCGCCGACCAACATCACTGGCCGTTTGGCGTTATTTAAAGCCTCAATGGCTTTCTGTACCAGTTCTTTGTCAGGCATTTTGACGGGAAGCTTGTGCAGTTTTTCCGGATGGTAGTCCATGACGCTGGTTTGTACATCTTTGGGAACATCGATGACTACCGGGCCGGGGCGACCGCTTCTGGCGATTTGGAAGGCGAGACGCATGGTCTGTGCCAATTCTTCCGGTTTGCTGACCAGGAAGGTCTGTTTAGTGATCGGCATGGTGATACCGCAAATATCTACTTCCTGGAAAGCGTCGTGACCAATCATGCTGCGGGAGACCTGTCCGGTGATGGCTACCACAGGAATGGAATCCAGGAACGCATTGGCCAATCCGGTGACCAGGTTGGTGGCCCCTGGACCGGAGGTGGCGCAGCACACGCCGACTTTGCCACTGGCCCGGGCAAATCCATCGGCTGCATGGGCAGCTCCCTGTTCATGGGCTGTCAAAATATGATGAATGTCTTTGGCATCTCTTAATGCATCATAGAAGGGGAGAATGGCACCGCCAGGATACCCGAAAATGGTAGATACTCCTTCTTCTTCCAGACATTTAACCATGACTTGTGCACCTGTCATTTTCATTGTTATTTCTCCTCCTTTTCTTCTGTTGCTTCTTCTATTTCTTCACCGGGCCAATCATAACGAGGCCGTTTCACCTCCAGAGAGGCTTCGCCGCGTTCCAAGGCAACCACGCCGGTCTGTACCATTTCCATGATGCCATAGCGACGAAGGGCATTGGCAAAGGCGATGAGTTTATCTTCGCTGCCGGTATTGACAAAGGTCATGCTGTCGCCGGTGATATCGATGGCATGGGAACGGAAGGCCTGGGCTAGCTGCAGCACTTCTATCTGTTTCTCGCCTACATGGACTTTGATGAGAAGCATACTGCGAAGCGCACAGGTTTCTTTGTGCAGAATTTTAATTCGTTCTACTTCACTGATTTTAGCGACTTGTTTCTGAATCTGCTGCATGGTTCGTTCGTCCGTGTCGACGGTGATGGTGAGCCGGGCGTATTCTGGATTCTGGGTCATGCCGCTGGATAAGCTATCGATATTGTATCCCCGGCGGGAAATTAAGCCTGTGATTTTGGAGAGCACACCAGGACGATTGTGTGCCACAATAGATAAGATTTGTTTCATATGCTGTACCTCGTTATAAAAAGGGATTAGGGATAAGTAGCTAGGGATTAGGAAATACTTATTGTTGTTGGTTATTGGTTGTTTGGTATCCAACAATTAGCAACCGGTAACCTTAACAAATAGTGGATGATTAGTGATTCATATAGTTGGTGGCAATTAGTGAATACCAAAAAGTTATCTGCTGCTTGTTGAACCTACTTTATATAAAAGGGGTATTGGGGNNGCGCTTTATAAGTTGTGCGCCCCTTCCAACACTACGCACTTCGCACTACTCACTACGCACTTTTCTATCAAACGTGAATCATTGACTACTCACTATAAATCCCAATTTAGTTCCCAGATTTTTCCACGCTTTCAATTTCTTCTTTAGAAACATCTGACAGATTCAGGTTTTGGAAATGGGGATTTTTGGGGATCACCATTTGGAAATCGGAAATTTTCTGCCATTGCAAGTGGCCTTTCATCAGGGTCAGGTCAAAGACGTGACCGCCTTGGCTCTTGTCTTTTGATAAGAAATGAATGTGCCACCCTGCCAAGTTGAGCTTATCCATATAGGTGGGGAAGTAGACGCAGACCAGGGTGCCTTCTACATTTTTGAAGGTAAATTCTCTTTGGTCCGTTTCCATGGCTTTTGCAATGGGACGGTATGGTTCTTTCTGGGCCAGTTCAGAGCGGGCCTTGACTTCTAAGAAAAGGCCATCGAAGCGGCACAGGTAGATGTTATTTTTCCCTTTGTGAGATACCTCTTCGTCGAGAGTGCTCAGAAGTTGGGCCAAATCCATGGGCTTGGAAATAGGGGATGTGCTGTCCGGCATGAAGAACGATGTGATGGCAAAAGGTGTTTCCTCTGTATTTCCCATGATAGAAACATTTCCTTTGTCATCGGCGCGGTAGCAAATCCCATCGAGGAGGATCATTTCTCCATTTAAGTCTTTGAACGTTCCTAAACCGGTGTCTCCATGAGAGAGAAGTTCTTCGATGGTACAATTTCCATAATAATTGCCTTGGGCTAGGGCCTGCAAGGTGGATATTTGATATAATGTATTTGCCATATGCTTCACGTCCTTTAATTTTTAACTCGATTGTTGTTGGTTGTTGGTTGTTGGAATCCAAACAACTAACAACCAACAACAAGTGCATAGGTATTTGCTTGTAAGTACTAGCCACGTGTTATCCATGACTAAAAATCATTTTATGCCTTTACTATACGCTTAAGTCATTATATAATCAATTTAGCAAGATTAATAGTTATATAAAAGGAATTTATACTATGGAACTGGAAAAAATGTATATATACCAGGTATGGCTTCAGGGAAGTTTCTCTAAAGCTGCAGAGGCTCTTTTTATTACCCAACCGGCCTTGAGCATTGCTATTAAAAAGGTAGAAAAAGAAATAGGGGCGGCCCTGTTCAATCGCAACCAGCGGCCTTTGACGCTGACCCATGTGGGGGAATTGTATATTTCTCATATCAAAAAAGAGCTACTGCTCGAGCAAGAACTGAAGCAGCAGCTTGATGATTTGCATGGTCTCCAAAGCGGGGAATTGGTGATTGGGGGCACCCATTATATGAATGCCTATTTATTACCCTCTTATATTACTCAGTTTGCTGAGACCTATCCGGGGGTGCAAATCAATATGAAAGAAACCAGCTCGGACCAGCTGATTACTCTTTTGAAGGACAATAAATTGGATTTCACTTTCAGTTGTGAAGAATCGATCATTGATGATTTTGATAGCTATCACAGTTTTGATGACACCATTCTGTTGGCGGTACCACAATCGTTTTATTTATCGAAACGGCTCAAAGGAGAAGCCTTGACGGCAGCTGAAGTAGCAGCCGGGCGGCACTTGGATCCTGACTGTGAAGCGGTGAGTTTCAAAGAATTTCCGGCCTTCAATTTCATTCGCATCAGTTCCCATATCGACTTAGGGGCCAGAACGGAGAAAATCTTCGATGAAGCCGGCGTGGTGCCTCGCTCCAAAATCGTGGTACCCCAGCTGGTGACGGCACTCAGCCTGGCTGCCTCTGGGGTGGGGGCCACCTTGACCAGTGATCGGTTGATTACAGGAAATGAAAACACCTTGCGGTTCTTCAAACTTCGTTCTCGCTATACCAGACGGCAGTACAGTCTCCTGCTGCCTCATCGCTCCTATACACCATCGGCAGTGAAGGCGTTTATTGAGCTTATAAAGAAATAGTTGGTGACTCGTGACTTGTGACTGGTGACTGGGAACTGAGATCCCGTTACGAGTCACTAGTCACTAGTCTACCAGTCACCATTTGCATACCATTTTATTGAAAGTGATGCACTGGCGAGCAGTTAAAAGCGCATAAATTAAATTAATGCAGTTATTAGAACTATAAATTTCACTAATCACAAATA
The DNA here is from genome assembly GCA_002297935.1 of Dialister sp. UBA734. GTDB lineage: Bacteria > Bacillota > Negativicutes > Veillonellales > Dialisteraceae > Dialister. The sequence goes on along the minus strand of DBLC01000052.1, from coordinate 1,580 downwards.
CCGTGATATAGTCTAGGAAGAGTAAAGGAGACGATACCTATGACTAAGAAACCGATTCAAATCACGGAAACTGTATTGCGTGACGGCCAGCAATCCATTGCCGCCACTCGTATGCGTATCGTAGATATGCTGCCTATTTTGGAAAAAATGGATAATGCGGGCTACCATGCCATTGAAGCCTGGGGCGGGGCCACTTTCGATGTGTGCCTTCGTTTCCTCAACGAGGACCCATGGCAGCGGCTTCGACTGTTGAAGAAAAACCTGCCACACACACCGATTCAGATGCTTCTTCGGGGGCAGAATCTTTTGGGCTACAGCCACATGGCCGATGATGTGGTCACCGAATTTGTGAAACGCTCTGTAGATAACGGGGTTTCCATCATTCGTATTTTTGATGCATTGAACGATACCCGCAATTTGGAAACTGCCATGCGGGCAGCCAAAGAAGCCGGTGCCCATGCCCAGGGCTGCATTGTGTACACCATCAGTCCGTACCACAAGACAGAAGATTTCGTCAAACTGGGGAAAGAACTGGTACAGATGGGGGCTGATTCCATTTGTATCAAAGATATGGCCGGGCTCCTTCGTCCGTATACCGCTTATGAACTGATTAAAGCACTGAAAAAGGAAATTCATATTCCCATTGATTTGCATACCCACTTCACCTCTGCCATGGGGGATATGACCTATCTGAAAGCCATCGAAGCCGGGGTCGATATCGTGGATACCGCTTTGTCGCCTTTTGCCTGCTCTTCCAGCCAGCCTTGCACAGAATCCCTGGTAGCCACCTTGGAAGGCACTCCTTATGATACGGGGTTGGATTTGTACCTGCTTCACGACCTGGCCGATTATTTCAAACGGGTGAAACGGGATTTGGTGGAAGATTTCCATTTGGATACCAATATTCCAGTGGACCCCAAAGTATTGACCTTCCAGATTCCTGGAGGAATGCTCTCCAACTTGATGAGCCAGATGAAAGAAATGGGCGTGGCTGATAAATATGATCAGCTGCTGGAAGAAATGCCGCGGGTCAGAAAAGAACTGGGCTATCCGCCGCTGGTGACCCCGACCAGTCAGATTGTAGGCACCCAGGCAGTGCTGAATGTGGCTTTGGGCCGCTATAAGATGATTCCGCAGGAAGTCAGAAATTTGGTGGCCGGGAAATATGGACGCACACCAGGTCCGATTGATCCGGAAGTGAAAAAACTGGCTATTGGAAATACAGAACCTATCACCTGCCGTCCGGCGGACCTCATTCCACCGCAGCTGGAAACCTATCGCCAGCGTTTGGCAGAAGAGGGCTACCCCCATGCTAGCATGGAAGATCTGTTGAGCTATATTTCCTTCCCGGAAGTGGCGAAACGGTTCTTTGGACATAATAGATATGCGTAAGATGAGAGCGGTTTGATCGATAGAGAAACATGAGATGATTTCTGTTGAGATAAAGTTTCTCAGGTTGCTCAGGTTTCTGAAGGTTCTTAGGGTTCTCAAATGTGCCTCTCTCTCAATCGTCATTTCGACCGACGGGATTTGTGCTTGTTGACGCTATAGAGCAGTCCGGTACTATGTTAGACAGAAGT
>DBLC01000119.1 GCA_002297935.1 Dialister sp. UBA734 | reverse complement strand
AATGTGCCGATAGACGCTAGCGATAACATCTCATTCAGGGAACCTAAGAAACCTCTGAATCCTGAGCAACCTTTGAAACTTTGCCACGAAAGGGGACATCACATATTTCACTTAACTTAACAGCATTGCCTGCCCCCCTTTCAGTGAAAGGGGGTAAACGCTAGATTTGCATTCTGCTTAGAGTCACAACCTGGCGATATCTCTCGGAATCTTCTTGAATGTGATATGGTACTTCATGAGTTCTGTACCAGAGAGGAGGCACTGGTCCGCATACATCACATAGGCCTCCGCCTTTGTCTTTACCGTGGCCAGGAAATCATAGGACAACACCGTGGTTTCTTCTTTTTTATAGTAGAAATAGTACGCCGTCTCCAAGTGTTTCCCTAGAAAATAAGGCTCATCGGCCTTCTCTGTCACTTGGTTTTCTTTGGTATCCATGAAATACACGTACTGACGAATCACATCTTCTCCCACCGATTCATTGAGGAACCCATCCTTCATGAGAGGAGCACCCAGTTCATAATAGGAGAAATCCCCGCCGGTCCCGGGAACCGCTTTCTTTCCTTCTCCATATCCCTGGATGACCCGCTTCACCCGCTCTGCGGTAATGGAATCGGCATAATCCATCATTTCAATCAGAATGAATTTCCGATGGCCTCCATCCTCCTGATTGGCTTTCAATACGGCGTGAGCCGTGGTGCCAGAACCAGCAAAGGAGTCGAGAATGATAGAATCTTTATCCGTGGTGATTTGCAAAACACGCTGAATCAATCGAGTCGGCTTCGGTGTATCAAATCCGCTATCTCCATCAAAAATTAATTTGATTTCCTTTTTCGCTTCATCAGTATGCCCCACTTCACTGCAAAGCCATAAATTGGTAACAACTCTTCCATTCTCAGCCTTTAAATATGTTTTTTTCGTTATCCCACCTTTTCCATTGGCAGAAAAATAATAAATAGGCCAAGATCCTTGTTCCATTCTCTCTTTAGCTTTAATTTTAGCCTGCTTTAAGTCTCCCTTTATAACAATTCCCTTGACATCTTTTTTTATTGCGGCTTCTTCCACACCACATACCTTGGCTCGCTCTTTTTCATCATGCAAATCAACCAATTCGTAATCGGCCCATTCTTGCATAATTTTTAACATATCATCCTGATGATATCTCCAACAAGCCCCACTGGTTGGATATAAATATTTGCCAGTAAATGGATTCTGTATGGCATAGACCATTCCTTGATGCGTAGCGGCTCCCGGTGCACACGGATTATCAGCACGCCACATCACCTTGTCACCATCTTTCCGACCATACATTGCATTCATTTTTGCTGTTCTTGGCAATTTTTTAGGAATCCACAATGAAGTTTTTGCGTAAACCAATACATATTCTGCTTCATTAGAAATTCCCTTTGAATCACTTCGTGGAGAATACGTTCTTTGCCAAGATATTTTCCCGATAAAATTATTGGTGCCAAATATCTCATCACAAATCAATTTCAAATAACTCTGCTCATTGTCATCAATGGAAATAAAAATGGCCCCATCATCGGCCAACAATTTCTGCAGCAGCCGAAGCCGAGGATACATCATGCACAACCACTTATCATGGCGGGACAGGTCTTCTCCTTCTTTGCCCACCACTTCACCCAGCCATTTCTTGATTTGCGGGTCGTTTACATTGTCGTTGTACACCCAGCCTTCATTACCTGTATTGTAAGGAGGATCGATATAGATGCACTTTACCTTGCCTTCGTACTTGGGAAGAAGGGACTTCAAAGCCAGCAGATTGTCCCCGTGGATAATCATGTTTTCGCTGCCATTGTCTCCTTCCTGCTGCCCCTTTTCATCATAACTATACTTCCGTTCCAATACATGATAGGGCACTTTCAGGTGATGATTCACCACTTTTTCTTTCCCAATCCATTGCAATATAGGCATATTCTATAAATCTCCTTCCGATTCTCTTTTTCATATCTCACCAGAGAACCCCTTCCTTTGGAAGGGGTAAACGCTACTACTGTACCCGCTTGAACGAGACGCTTTCACGACTGGTATCACGTTTCATTCATCCCGCCTGTGCGAGCTATCCCCCCTGCCCCCCTTTCAGCGAAAGGGGGTTACGCTGGTGCTTCTACCGCTTGCGGTACTCCCATTCATTCTTTACGTTTTGCCTCTATCCATATCTCATCAAAGAACCCCTTCCCCTGGAAGGGGTCGACAACGAGCGAAGCGAGGCGGCGGGGGATAGCTCCCACTAGAGGTATGAAGCAAACATGACATCGCACGCCCCGGCGTTCACTCTAGCGTCAAAACGTGCTACTCTACTCGCTTGAACGAGACGCTTTCACGACTAGTATCACGTTTCATTCATCCCGCCTGTGCGAGCTATCCCCCTGCCCCCCAATGCTGTTAAGTTAAGAATTTGAGTCAGTAAGCATGATTTCGCTTGTGGTTACAGGTTACTCAGGTTTCTCAAGTTGCTAAGGCTGCTCAGGTTCCTCGAATGTGCTGATAAACGCTAGCGATAACATCTCATTCAGGGAACCTGAGAAACTTGAGAATCCTGAGCAACCTGTGAAACTTTGCCACTAAAGGGGGTTACGCTGGTGCTTCTACCGCTTGGGGCACTTTCACTGTATTTCTATTATTGTAGCAGAAAAGATTTTTAGAGGCAAAATAAAAAGCCCGGAACTACCTTCCAGCATGCAAAGCAGTTCCGAACTTTCTATATATTTCTCATACTACGATTGAGGCGTAGGTTTTGGGGCATCGTTCACTTTTGATACCAAAGAATCCCTCCACGCTTCTAATTCTTTTCTGGCTTTTTCCGATTCTTCCAGTCTTTTTTCCAACTCTATTTCACGGGCTGTTTTCACAAGAGGAATTCCTGCCGCCCGACTTCCCGCTTTAAGTTGCATATCGATTTCCAGCAATCTCTTTAACCCTGGTGCTGTACGTCGTTTCAGCCCTCGAATCCTTGTCATCACTTGGCTAGGCTGCCCAAATTCCATATAATCACAGAGCTGACTGGCACACAATAATTGTGCGGCATCATTCATATCCAGCAACATACTTTCCCTTGTCATCACGATTCCTGGATTGGACTGGATCAGATTGTTGGAAATATTCATAAACATTTTCATACCTATGGGTGTCGAGTGTTTCTCTCCTTTTGGATCATAAAAGTTTTGACTCGCATTGACTTTTAAAAGTGCCGTATCAAAACGACAGGTGGATGGAACGAATATCCCATTTTTCATAATAAACAAAGTCCCCAAAGGAGGCAAAATCGACATTGATTCTATTTCAAATACATCAATGTATCCGAGCATCGGTTTTGTAGCTTGCATTTCTATTTGCATAAAAACCTGGTTGTTACATAACGTATACCCATAATCGGTTTCTCGATAGGACTCTTTGTTATTTTTCACTTTTGCCTCAAGAGCCACATGTATCGCATACTTCTCAAAAGACTCTTGCACCGTCATACCGGAGTTGCTAAATGTACTATCTTCATGAAATACCAGGCAAGAATTGAAAGGTTTATCATTAAACATTCTTTCCGGTTCTGGGCGAAAAGCAATCACACGAGCAACCTTCGGAATGTATGGACTGGTATCTGGAATTTCTTTTCTATTCATCATAACACCTGCTCTATCTGATATATCCCACCAGGGATATTTTATCTTCAAAAATCGCTAAACAATACAGCCAATGAATTATTCACAACTAACTACGTATATTTTATCATACATGATTTTCTGCTGACAACTGGTATGGTGCCCACGTTTCTCTATCTTGAAAGTGGCCGCGCTGTCGATCATGCAGCTTACTGCATATAAATGTGAATATCTATATATTTTCGGAGAAAATATATTCTCTATGTGAATAATTTTTGCATTTTTATGCGTTTTATATTCGTATATGAAATATATCGCCATTTAGAATGATTCTTATTGAATATTTTTATATAGACCAATATACAAATGATATAGCACTCTACCAGCTTTGCTGCTAATAGTATACCGGATGTGTTTTCTGGTGTAAAGGTTATAAAATTCCACAAAAAAACAGCCCTCATTTCTGAGAGCTGTTTGGTGGAGATTCTTAAGGAAATGCTGATTTAATCAGTGTTTCCTTAATCCCCGGTGGTGAGAGTATAGCTGTCAATCACACGGATTTCAGAGAGCGCATTGGACTGCAGGTTGGAAATCGCCTGTCCTGCTGCCAGAAGCTCATCACCTGTGGCGGTGAGCTTGATCTGACTGAAATTGATGTTTTTGAAAGCGTTGGCTCCGGAAGAAGTGGAACCATTTTCTACTCTGACCTGAAGTTTGACGTCGTAAATGTCTTTTGTTGCTGCCATTTTTATTTCTCCTTGTTTTGTATTCTATACATTAGAATTTCCCTGCCATCCTGGTAGATCAACAGGATGGAAAATTATACGATCCGTGACCCGCAATGCTGTTAAGTTAAGAATTTGAGGCAATAAGCATGATTCCGCTTGTGATTAAAGGTTACTCAGGTCTCTCAAGTTGCTGAGGCTGCTCAGGTTCCTCGCATGTGCCAATAGATGCTAGCGGGATCATTGTGCTTATCAT
>DBLC01000008.1 GCA_002297935.1 Dialister sp. UBA734 | reverse complement strand
TGGAAGTTAAAGGTTCTTAAGGTTCTAAGGGTTCTGAGGTTTCTCGAATGAGCTTATAAATGTTAGTGTTATCATCTCATTTGAGGACCGTAAGAACCTTCAGAACCTTAAGAACCTTTTCTACGAAAGGGATCATCACATATTTCGCTTAACTTAACAACATTGTGTTCTAAGGGGGCTGACTGAGCTAATGACGATAGCGTCTAGCGGTACATTCGAGGAACCTGAGAAACCTGAGAATCCTTAGCAACTTAAGTAACCTGTATTTGAAACTGGCTTTCTTTTATCTCTTTTGCTACAATACAGGTAAGAAAGGAAGGTGGTGCCCGTGGGAAGAATTAAGACTTGGGAAGAACTGACGATTCAGGATAATTTCCTATTTCAAAAAGTCATGCAGAATAAGCGAATTTGTAAGCATTTGATTGAGAGAATTCTAGGAATTCAAATTCAAGAGATTACTTTTCCTGATGCAGAAAAGTCCATTGATATCCGTTATGATAGTAAAGGAATTCGTCTTGATGTATATGTGAAGGACGAAAATGGTCGTATTTTTGATATTGAAATGCAATGTACCAATGGTGCGGACGACGAACTTGCTAAAAGAACTCGTTATTATCAAGGGATGATAGATATGGAAGTATTGGAAAAAGGCGAGTATTATAATAAGCTCAATCCAACATATATCATATTTATTTGTACCTTTGACCCATTTCAAGAAGGCTTGCCCATGTATACCTTCCGCAATCGATGTGTAGAAAAAGAAGGGTTAGAACTAGGTGACCAGACAACCAAACTATTTTTGAATAGCAAAGGCCATTGTGATACCCTAGATCCTGATGTAGCAGCTTTCTTGAGATATGTAGATGGAAATGCACCACAAGGTGAGTTTATGAAAGAACTGGACCGGGAAGTGGTTCGTGTGAAGAAACATGATGAAATGAGGCGAGAATATATGACACTGGCTATGGAACTTAGAAAGTTCAAAGAAGAAGGGAAAGAAGAAGGCAGAGCAGAGGGTAGAGTAGAGGGTAGAGCCGAAGGTATAGTAGAAGGCATTTCTCAGAATAATCAATTTGTTATTAAAAAATTAGTGGGAAGAAACATGCCCATAGATACGATTGCAGAAATCGTAGGACAGTCACCACAATATGTACAGCAAGTGATTGATGGTTTGCCGTCATCCCAGCCAATGAATCGGTAAAGCGAGGGGCTTCATATGAGATGGGATATGATACTTAAAATGGCTAAAGAAGAAGGTCGAAAAGAAGGATTTGAGATAGGATTGAAAAAAGTAAGAGAAGAACATTTGCAATTTATTATCATGAATTTGGCAGAGATTCAAAAGCCTGTAGATTTTATTGCTAAAGTTGTAGGAAAATCGCCGCAATATGTCCAGCAGGTCATTGAGAAAAAGCAGGCAATGAAATCGATAAACAATTGATAGTTAGTAAACGAAAACAGTAGACAGAGAAATGATTCGCTGTCTACTGTTTTTTTATAAAGGAAATTTGGTAACTAGGGGATTGGGGATAAGAAGTAAGATTTTTTCGTGCAAACGTTTCTTGTATGGTGTAAGATAAAGAAAATAACGTAATTTCCTAGTCACCAACACAGCAAAGGAGTCGATTTCATGGGCAATTTTGATTTCTTGAAAAATAAACCGGATTACACCGTATTTGCGCCCACAGCCATAGAAGCGGAAGGGATGTACAGCACGTCTCCTTCTTTGTGCGCTCTTCTCTGTCGCAAGACGTTGGAATTGGCGGTGAAGTGGGTGTATCGGAAGGAGAGTATGCCATTTCCTTACAATGACAATTTGCAATCCTTGCTCCATGCGTCGGATTTCCAGTACTTGATGGATCACAGCACCTGGTATCGGTTGCAGCTCATTGTGAAAGCTGGCAATCTGGCAGCCCATGAGGAACGGAAGATTCCTGCCAGCACGGCGGTGGAGTCCCTGCGCAGTCTGTTTGAATTTCTGGAATGGATTGATTACTGCTATGGCACCACCTATGAGGAACGGTATTTCTCAGAAAGCAAGATTCCTCAGGATGTAAAGACTGTCAATGAGAAACGAATTCGTCAGCAAGCGGCGCTTCTGAAGGAAAAAGATGCGGAGAACCAGAAACTGCAGGAAGAACTGGCTGCCATCAAGGCGGAGCTGGCGTCGGTGAAGGAGCAGCACAAGGCAGAGCGGCATTTCAATCCGGAGAAGATTTCGGAGTTCAAGACTCGGAAGATTTACATCGATGTGGATCTGCAGCTGGAGGGATGGGTCCTCGATGGGCCGTCTACCAATGTGGTGCAGGAGTACCAGGTGCAGGATATGGCCGGTGTGCCGGGACAGCCAGGCTTTGCGGATTATGTGCTCATGGGTGCTGATGGGCTCCCTCTGGCAGTGGTGGAAGCGAAGAAAACCAGCCAGGACCCCAATGTAGGACGCCAGCAGGCACTGCTCTATGCCAATGCCATCGAGAAGATGTGTGGCCGCCGGCCGTTCATGTTTACTACCAATGGATTTGAGACCTATTTCTGGGATGATCGGAATGGGACACCCCGTCGGGTCAGCGGGATTTTTGGACAGGACGACTTGTCTCGTCTCATGATTCGTCGGTCTGAAAATCACGGGCCGCTCACGTCGATTCCTATTTCTGATGCCATCACGAACCGAGCCTACCAGAAGGAAGCCATCCGCAGTGTGTGTGCCAATCTGGCCGCCGGTCACCGGAAGAATCTGCTGGTCATGGCGACCGGCACGGGCAAGACCCGCGTGGCTGCCAGCTTGACCGATGTATTGTCCAGGGGCAATCGGATCACCCATGTGCTTTTCCTGGCGGACCGTACCGCCTTGGTGTCCCAGGCAAAGGATGCTTTCAAAGAGTATTTGCCTCGCATGTCTCTTTGCAATCTGTGCAGCAACAAAGATGACCGGAACGCGCGCATCGTGTTTTCCACTTATCCTACGATTTTGAACGCCATCGATGAATCAAAAAATGCCTCCGGTTCTCGACTTTTCACACCGGCCCATTTCGACATGATTATCATCGATGAAAGTCATCGGAGTATTTTCAAGAAATATAAAACCATTTTCGACTATTTCGATGCCATTCTGGTGGGCCTCACCGCCACTCCTCGTACCGATGTGGACCGAAATACCTATGAATTCTTTGACACCGTCGATGGGGTGCCTACCTATGCCTACGATTACGACCAGGCCATTGAAGAGAAATACTTGGTGCCTTACTACAATTACGAAGTGCGGACCAAATTCCTGGAAGAGGGCATCACCTACGACGAATTGTCCGATGCCGATAAAGAGCGGTACGAAGAGGACTTTGCTGAAGATGACGGGAAAATGCCCGATTTCATTCCATCCAAGAAACTGAACAATTTCGTTTTCAATACCACCACGGTGGATACAGTGCTGGAAGATTTGATGGAACGGGGTATCAAAGTCCACGGCGGTGACCGGCTGGGGAAGACCATTATTTTTGCGGAAAATAAACGACATGCTGAGTTCATTGTGGAGCGGTTCAATGCGCTGTATCCTAAGTACCACGGGACCTTTGCCCGCCGTATCGTCTGCGGAGATCCCTATGTGGAGACATTGATTGATGATTTCAAAAATCCAGAAAAGAATCCAGTCATTGCGGTGTCGGTGGATATGATGGATACCGGTATCGATGTGCCGGAGTGCGTCAATTTGGTGTTCTTCAAAAAGGTGCGGTCCAAGACGAAGTTCTGGCAGATGATTGGTCGAGGCACCCGTCTCTGTCCGTCCCTGGCTTGTGTGGATGGGAGAAACGGAGAATATGTAGGAAAGAAATATTTCCTCATTTTCGACTATTGCGGTAATTTTGAATATTTCCGTCAAGTGCATCACTCCATGGGAGACAAGTTGCCAAAGACCCTGTCGGAGAATCTTTTCGACAAGCGGGTGGAACTGATGAAGGTGCTGCAGAAGAGCGATTACTCTGCGGAATCGTATCAGGAGTGGCGGGCCCAGTTGGCAGCGCTGTGCCAGCGGCAGGTGAAATCTCTCAATACAGAACTGGTTTCTGTGCGGATGCATTTGAAATCGGTGGAACGGTTCAAGAAAGACGGTGCCTTCCTGGTCATCAGTGAAGGAGACAGTGGTGAATTGGCTAGAGAAGTGGCACCGCTTGTTTCGGATCCAGAACCATCCGAATCGGCCAAGCGGTTCGATAATTTCATCTACGGCATGATGTTGTCTCAGGTGGAAAAACTTCCTACCTATGATAATGCTAAGAAGCAGCTCCTAAAAACCGTGGCCCTTTTGAAAGAAAAGGTAAGCATCAAAGCCATTCGAGAGGAAATGTCCCTTTTAGATGAAATAGAAACAAAAGGTTTCCTGGACACCGTGGGACTTTTGGAAATGGAAGAAATCCGGACGTCCCTTCGGGACTTGATTCAGTTTATTTCCGATAAGGGAAATAAGGAACGAATTATTACCACCGTGTTGGAAGACCCGATTACTTACAGCAGCGAAGGCCATGGAGTCCAAGCAGAAACCTTTGAGAGCTATCAGGAAAAAGTGCAAAGTTATTTCACCAAACATATCGATGACGTACCGGCGGTGCAGAAATTGGTACACAATGAGCCACTAACCCAGGCAGATTACCAGGCACTGGAGCATATTTTCAAAGTGGAACTGGGAACGCCGGAAGAATATAAACAATTCTTCGCCGATGAACCACTGGGCCTGGTGGTCCGGCGGATTGCCAAGCTGGATGCGAAAGCAGCAGAACAGGCCTTCTCTGCTTTCATCAATGACCAGCACTTGAATGCCCGGCAGATAGCCTTCGTGAAAATGGTCATCAAGTACGTAGAAGTCAATGGTTACATCGATAGCCCCGCTCGCCTCATGACCGCTCCCTTTGACCAGTACAACTGCGGCGAGATTTTCAACTTCTCCCAAATGGCCGACCTGGCCCATGTGCTCAATACCATCCGAGACAATGCGGTGAAAGTACACTGAACTTACAGGTCTCTCAGGTTACTCAAGTCGCTC
>DBLC01000058.1 GCA_002297935.1 Dialister sp. UBA734 | reverse complement strand
CAGCGAAATCATACCTACTAACGCTAATCCCTAGTCACCAGTCACCAGTCCCCAGTCACCAAAAATAGAAAAGAGGCAAACCATTGAATCCAACCAATCCATCGGTACAAAAAACGAAATATCTCACCGAAGCGGCTGCGGCGGCTGCCATTGCGGCCATGCTGGTGCTGCTGAAACTATTGGCACCGTTTCTGGTGTTCATCACCATGCTGACCGCAGCGATTCCCATTGCGGTGATTTGTGATTTCCACGGCATGAAATGGGGCATTGGGACATCGGTGGCAGAAATCCTTCTGGTTAATATAATCGGCGGACCGGAAATTGGTATGACCACTGCGTTCTATGCGGCGGCGTTGGGATTGGCTATGGGCTATGGTTTCCATCACAACTGGTCGTTCAACAAAACCATGCACCTTACCGCTTTGGCGTACATTGTAGAAATGTCCTATAAAATCGCCTTTTCCATTTACATCCTGGGCATCGCCGATGCGCTGTCTTCGGCCATTGATCGATTTGTTACCTTCATTCGCTGGATCTGGCAGCCCCTGTCCCACCTCTTCGGCTTCGACCCGGACCCAGGCAAAGCGGTTTTCACCACCTCCGGTATGGTCATGGTGGGCCTCATCTTCATCCTCAACGCCTACTGCTATGCGTACCTCAATCAGGAATTGGGAAGAGACGTACTGAAGCGGTTAAAAGCGGGAAGACGGTGAAGGTAATGAAAAACGGATAGAGACATGTTTCACGTGAAACATAGTGACAAAGGTTATTATTCTGCTGACTTCTTTTTTTAACAAATTGAAAATACGGCTGGATAAAAGGTTAAAAAGGGTTATAAAAAGGTTATGAGACTATCGGTAGTTTCATAACCTTTTTATAACCCTTATAACCTTTTGACAGGTGGGAATATTAATTTGTTAGACAAAAGAACATGGCAGAATAATAACCTTTATTTCCTTGTTTCACGTGAAACATAACTCTATCCGTTTTTACTCTTCCACATACACCTGCTGTGCGGCCTTATAGCTGAGGGAGACGTCGCCATTGGGAGTTTCCAAAAGAACTGGGCCTTCGTAGGGCTCTTTTTCTTTGACCGTCACTTCCATGCCGATGTCGATGCCGCGGCTCTGGATGTAGTCCATCAGGCGGTAATCTTCTTCTACGCGAAGGATGCGGGTGGATTCGCCTTCTTCCAGTTCTGCCAGCACGCGGGTGGTGATGCCTTCGCGGCTGCCATCTTTCTTCGGAATCGGATCGCCGTGGGGGCAATAGTCCGGATAACCCAGAAATTCATCGAGCCGGTCACACAGGGTGTCTATGGTCTGGTGTTCCAATCCTTCCGCCAGTTCATGGGCTTCGCTCCAGGAGAAATGCAATTTCTTTACCAGGAACACTTCCCACAGCGCGTGGTACCGCATGAGCCGGCCTGCTTCCTTGCGGCCCTTGCGGGTCATTTTGCTGCCCTTGTAGGCTGTATAATCCACATAGCCCTGCTTTTGCAGCTTGGCAATCATTTCACTGACAGACGGGGGAGATACGTGAAGCATCTCGGATAACTCTTTGTTGGTTACCAAATCATGGCCTTCACTGATGATGTAAATGGCTTTTAAATAGTCTTCCTTCCCAGATGTCATAGTAACCCTTCTTTCTATATTGGAAATAAAATTTCTTGTGTTTCCTAAGTTTTTATTTCTTTCCTTCCTCTATTTTTTATTATACGACATTGGAATTTTTTTTTCAAAGACGCTAGCGGTTTTGAGTGCGTAATGCGAAATGCGTAGTGCGTAATGGTGGTGGCGGCGCACAACTTATAAAGCGCCGCGATTATATACTAAGAACGGCTAGAGTCATGTTTCACGGGAAACATGGTAGCAAAGGTTATAATTCTGCCATGTTCTTCTTTTAACATACAGGGTTCTCACTTGTCAAAGGGTTAAAAAGGGTTATAAAAGGTTATGAAACTATGGTAAGTCTCATAACCTTTTATAACCCATTTAACCTTGTGATAGGCGGTATGTTCTGTTTGTTAGAAGAAAGAACGCGGTAGAATTATAACCTTTATTTCTAAGTTTCACGTGAAACATGACTCTATCCGTCTTTATTTTATAAAAGGGGTATTGGGGTGCCCTATGATTTTGATGCGCCCCTTCCACCATTACGCACTACGCACTTCGCATTACGCACTTAAACCCGCTAGCGTTATATAGCACTTAATAACGCTTTCCATCCCTTCTGATGCACTCGATACAGCAGGAAGGTGGCGCAGGTGGCGCGGATGATCTGGTCCAAGAGGAGGGCACACCACGCACCCAGGAGGCCCAAGTTTAGTACATAGAGGAAGAACGCGGTCATGAGCGGTCTGAGGAAGGTGATGGAGAAGAACGAATACCCTGCCACTTGCGCCGCTTTGCCGCTGCCGCGGAGAATGCCGGCGGACAGAATCGCATGGGCTTCGGGGAAGCTCACGACGGCCACGAAAATCATAATGAGGGACGACATTTCGATGGATGCCGGATCGCTGGAATAGAGGGCGAAAATATCGTGACGGAAGAAAATGATGGCACCGCACACCAAGGTGGAAAGGATGAGACTCCATTTCAATCCGCTTCGTTTATAGGCGTGCCATTCTTCTTCGCTGCCTTTGCCGCAGGACTGGCCGGCCATGACCATGCTGGCTTTGCCAAATCCCATGATGAAATCGTAGTACACATCACAGATATTCATACAAATGCTGTGCACCGCAAACGGAATGGTGCCCAGGCCCGCTGCCATGCGGCCGAAAAGAACCATACCGATTCGTTCACTGCCCTGTTCCGACAGGATGCTGCAAAGCAGGGGCAGCAGCATTTTGAAATAGGCTCTATCAGGGATATAACTGCCGCCGTCAAAGAACCCTTCGCCTTTCAAAATGTACGTGGTCCAGACCAAAGTGAAAATGGTACTGACCAAGGTACCAATAGCGGCCCCGGTGATGCCCAGTTGTGGAACCGGTCCCAAACCGAAAATCAAAAGAGCATTCAGAATGACATTCAAAATATTTCCACACACATTGGTCTTCATGATTACGCTGGTCTTTCCGTACCCCAGCTGCAGGGCCTGCAGAATCAATGTGAGAGAAGTGACGTACACTGAAATGAGCGCAATGGGACCATAGGCCATGGCTTCCGTCATGTATTCCGCGTTGGCGCCCATAAGATAGAAAATATCTTCCAGGAAAATATAGAAAATGATGTGCAAGATCGCCATGAAAATTGCACAGAGCAAGAGAGACTTCTTCATGATGTCCGTGGACCGTTTCTGATTCCCCGCACCGGCTTGTTTGGACACCAAAAGGGTCACCGAAGACGCCAGGGAACGGGAGAAACAAAGAAGAATCAGTCGGGGTTGCAGGAAAATACTAACCGCCGCAATGGACAGCGCCCCTAAGGCACCGACCATGATGAGGTCTGTAGAGGCCAAAAGAATCATAAAAAGACCTTCCAGCGCGGCAGGAAGTGCAATTTTGAGGTATTTCTTGTCGTATTGGTTCATGAGTATGCTCGCTGTAGAAAATGATAAGTGAAAAATTAAAGAAATCTTTCACATTTTATATAAAAATAATAGAAAAGTCAAGTGCTATTGATAAAGGCTATCAATTAGGCAAAAGAATTGAAAAAATCAAGTGTGAAATGCGGAAAATAAGGGGTGACTGGTAGACTGGTGACTCGTGACTGGTAGCTAGGAATTATGAGGCTTACGGTAGTTTCATAACCTTTTATAACCTTTAACATAGCAAGGTTATTATTCTGCCTTGCACTTTTTCCAACAAATCGACAACACCGCCTGACAAAAGGTTAAAAGGGGTATATATGGGTTATGAGATTATCGGAAGTTTCATAACCTTGTATAACCTTTGGCATAGCAAGGTTATTGTTCTGCCTTGCACTTTTTCCAACAAATCGACAATACCAGCTGACAAAAGGTTAAAAGGGTTACAAATAGGTTATGAGACTATCGGAAGTTTCATAACCTTTTATAACCCTTTATAACCTTTAGCAGAACCGTGACATAACAATGTTAGACATTCGATTACATGCAAATAATAACCTTTCTACTTCTATGATTTAAATGCAATAAGTCTCTATCTAATCATGCTAAATACTCATACTATTTGACAAATGAACCTCTTTGCGTCTATAATCGGTTAACTTCTACAGAAAGGAAAGAGCCATCATGAGACAGTTGAATCATTCTATGACAACTGCATATGCATTTGACTATACCGTTAGCTATTACTTTAGCTACGGCTATTTTGCATGCTATAAATCTCATGAGCCACAAGCCCTTTCCAGATAAGATTTTCGGGAATTCAAAGGACAGACTCGTGAGAGCCTGTCCTTTTTCTTTTTCTGGAATGTAGGATGGAAGGAATCATTTAGGAGTGACTGGTAGACTCGTGACTGGTGACTGGGGTTGTATTTCCCTAGTCACCAGTCACGAGTCACCAGTCACCCAGTAGAAAAGTAGGCTTGCCCCAGGGGCAACGAGGAGGAAAATTATGATTATCGTTATGAAACAGAATGCACCGCTGGCAGAAATTGAAAGACTGGAAGCAGAACTGACGGAAAAAGGATTTCAGGTGGATCGCAGTAAAGGTTCCAGCAAAGTGGTATTGGGACTTGTGGGCGACACATCCGCGTTGGATGAACGGGATTTCCTTAGCAACGAATGGGTAGATAAGGTCATGCGCGTGCAGGAACCATACAAACGGGCTAGCCGGGCGTTCCATCCCCAGGATTCCATCATCGATGTGAGCGGCGTCAAAGTGGGCGGAAAGAAATTGGTGGTCATGGCCGGTCCTTGCTCCATTGAAACACCGGAGCAGATGCACATTATTTCCAGTGCGGTGAAGAAATCCGGCGCGTCCATGCTCCGCGGCGGCGCATTCAAACCGAGAACCTCTCCATACTCCTTCCAGGGCTTGGGAGAAAAAGGGCTGGATATGCTGATTTCTGCCGCCCATGACGTGGACCTGCCGGTGGTGACCGAGCTGATGAGTGCCGATAAGATTGGCATGTTCCTGGAAAAGAAAGTGGACCTCATTCAGATTGGAGCTAGAAATATGCAAAACTTCGACCTGTTGAAAGCTGTAGGCCGTCTCCACGTGCCGGTGTTGCTGAAACGAGGCATGTCGGCCACCATCGAAGAATGGCTCATGAGCGCGGAATACATCATGTCTGAAGGGAATCACAACGTCATCCTTTGCGAACGAGGCATTCGTACCTTTGAAAAAGCTACCAGAAATACACTGGACCTGTCCGCCGTAGCCGCTGTGAAACGGATGAGCCACCTGCCGATTATCGTAGACCCCAGCCATGCCACCGGCCGCCGCTGGATGGTAGAAGACATGGCCATGGCCGCCATCGCTGCCGGTGCGGACGGTATCATGTGCGAAGTGCATAACGATCCAGAACACGCTTGGTGCGACGGCGCTGAATCCATCACTCCAGACACCTTCGACCACCTCATGGGACGCTTGCGGCAGCTGGCACCGATTGTTGGGCGTGAGATCTGATAGTGCGAATGAATGCGAAGTGCGTAGTGCGTAGTGCGTAATGGAGGAAGGGGCGCATCAAATTATATAGCGCCCCATTAATATAAAGGTTATTATTCTGCTGCGTATCCTCATCTAACATAGCAAGAGAACGGCCTGTCACTGGGTTAAAAAGGTTATAAAGGGTTATGAGACTACGGTTATCGCATAACCTTTTATAACCTTCATAACCTTGACAGTAGCGAGTACATTGTTATGTTTGATATAGAAATCAGTAGAATTATAACCTTTATATACTTTGCGGCGCTTTATAAGTTGTGCGCCGCCACCACCACTCCTCACTCCTCATTCCTAACTCCTCACTATAAAAACTTGCCAGTTTCTTCGCAACTTTATACAATAGGGATACACAAATATACAAAAGCAGGAAGGTAGAATAGCAGATGGACAGCAATCGTGACTTTAGTCAGTTTACTATAGCGGTCGTTGGATTGGGGCTCATGGGGGGCTCCTTTGCCAAGCGGCTGAAAGAGATCGGAAATTTTGTGATCGGTATCAATCGTACCCAGGCGGTGGCCGAAGAGGCGCTGGCACTGGGAATCGTAGATTCTATTTCCGAATCGGATTTGAAAAAAGCAGATATTGTGATTTTCTGCACCCCCGAAAAAGGCACCTTAGCGTTTATTCAGCATAAGTTGTCTTTATTAAAGAAAGATGTGCTCTTGACCGATATCGCTGGCGTGAAAAATCATTTCGCCCAGGAAGTGCAGGCCTTGCTTCCAGAGGGGATGGATTTTATTTCCGGTCATCCCATGTGCGGCCGGGAAGGGGCGGGTCTCGCCCAGGCGGACGGAGCCATTTTTGACAGGGCCAATTATGTGGTGATTCCACAAAAAGAAAATAAAAAAGACCATATCCAGCGCATTATCGATATGGCCAAAGCATTAGGTTGCCAGCACGTGCCGGTGGTGACCGCAGACGCCCATGACCGGGCCATTGCGTACACCAGCGATTTGACTCACGTGGTGGCTACATCACTGATTCACAGTGAATCTTATAATAAGGATACGAAATATTTCATGGGCGGCTCCTTTCGGGATATGACCCGGGTCGCCGATATCAATGGAAAATTATGGACATCCCTCTTTTTGCAGAACCAGCAGAAGCTGCTAGACGAAATTGACCGTTTCAGTGCCTCTTTGGCAGAACTGCGGGCGGCCATTGCAGAGGGAGACAGTGACGCCATGGAGGCTTTCTTACAGGAAGCCGGCCGGCGGAGAAGGGAATTGATGCACCATGAAGACAGTGAAGGTTAATTTAGGGAAAGATTCCTACCAGATTGAAATTGGCCGCGGCCTGCTCAGCCAGGTGGGAGAAAAAATTAAAAAGCTCACTAAAGCGGAAAAAATTGCCGTCATCACCGATGACCATGTGCAACGAATTTATGGAGAAAAAATTCGCCAAGTCTTGAAAGGGGCCGGCTTTGATGTGAAAGTCATCGCCATTCCGGCGGGAGAAGAAAGCAAAAATCTCCACATCTACGGCGACGTGCTGGAAGCCCTGTCTGGGTTTGATATGTCCAGAAGCGATGCGCTGGTGACGTTATCCGGCGGCGTGCCCGGCGACCTGGGCGGCTTTGCGGCGGCGTCTTATATGAGAGGCATTCCGTTTTTCCAGATTCCTACCACCATTTTGGCCCAGATCGATAGCTCCGTGGGTGGTAAGGTGGCGGTGGATTTGCCCAGCGGGAAAAATCTGGCCGGTGCCTTTTACCAGCCCAAAGGGGTGTTCATCGATCCGGACCTGCTCCATACCTTGCCTACCCGCTACGTCCATGATGGCTTAGCGGAAGCAGTGAAATATGGTTGCATCGGCGATAGAGAATTGTTTGATATTTTTGAAAAATTGGAAACCCAGGATGATTTGGAAGAAAATATGGAAGAAATTATCCTGCGTAGTGTGCTGCAGAAAACCAGATTGGTGGAAGAAGACCAGTTTGACAACGGCAGCCGCCAGCTTTTGAACTTCGGCCATACCATCGGTCACGCCATTGAACGGTATTTCCACTACAGCACCTACACCCACGGAGAAGGGGTTGCCATCGGTATGTGCCTCTTGTCAGAACAGACCGAAAAACTGGGCCTCACCGAACCAGGCAGCACCCGCAGACTGATTGACGTACTGCACAAACTGTCTCTGCCAACCTCCATTGGCGTGCCTGCCGAAGAACTGATTCCACAAATCATGCACGACAAAAAACGGCGGGGCAAAGAAATGACCCTGGTGGTGATGGACAAAATCGGAAAAGCCAGCCTGCTAAAGGTACCCACTGACCAGTTGGGAAAATATATTGTAACGGAATAAAAAAGGGATTAGGGACTAGTGGCTAGGGATTAGAATTTAGGAATTGTTGTTAGTTGTTTGGGACCTAACAACCAACAACCAACAACTAACAACAAACTATGCTATTGAAAAATTGCATTAATGAGTAGGCACGAATTTGCGTTTTCTAATCCCTAATCCCTAGGGCCTAGCTACTAATAAAGAGGACTAAGACATGAACCAAACCATCCATCCTGGCACCTTCCACGGTACCATCCGCATTCCTTCTTCCAAAAGTATGACCCATCGGGAACTCATTGCAGCGGCTTTGGCGAAGGGGGAGAGCGTGGTCAAAGGGGTATCCAATTCGCAGGATATCGAAGCCACGGTGCGCATTTTGTCCCTTATGGGCGCGACATTTACATCCCAAGAAGAAATCGATGGAAGTCTCACATTCCATATTTCCGGCGGCCTGTCGAAACAGCCGGGACTTTTGGAAGCCGATGCGGGCGAATC
The DNA here is from genome assembly GCA_002297935.1 of Dialister sp. UBA734. Lineage (GTDB taxonomy): Bacteria > Bacillota > Negativicutes > Veillonellales > Dialisteraceae > Dialister. Next base: position 15,556 of record DBLC01000058.1, on the reverse strand, counting down.
GGGCTCGACTCTTCGCTTTTTGATTCCTTTGGGACTTATTTCAGAAAATCACGTCCGTTATGTAGGCCATGGGCGATTGGCAGAACGGCCGCTGACGCCATACTATCAGCTGTTTGATAAAAAAGGCATTTTCTATGACACCGCAGGGGGCTTGCCATTGACTGTGCAGGGAAAGCTGGAAGGCGGTCTCTATGAACTGCCAGGCGATGTAAGTTCCCAATTCTTTACAGGCTTGCTCTTTGCGTTGCCTTTAGCGAAAGACGATTCGGTGCTGAAAAGTACCACCACATTGGAATCGAAAAGTTACGTGGATTTGACGCTGGATACGTTGGCCCGTCATGGTATTTCCATCGTAGAAAAATCACCGGAACATTATGAAATCCCGGGAAACCAAACCTATCAGAACGGCACTTTTTCCGTGGAAGGGGATTATTCCCAGGCGGCATTCTGGCTGGTGGCTGGTCTCGTAGGGGGCAAGGTCACTTGCGAAGGATTGTCCAGCACTTCCAAACAGGGGGACAAAGCGATTCTTTCTATTTTGGAAGCCATGGGAGGACAGCTTTCTTATGAGAATGGAAACATTATTTCTTTCTTGTCCGATACCCACGGTACGGTGATTGATGCGGAAGATTGCCCCGATTTGGTTCCTGTCCTATCGGCACTGGCCGCTGTGAGCCAGGGACGAACAGAAATCATTCACGCCGGTCGGGTGCGGCTCAAAGAATGTGATCGTCTCCATGCCATGGCGGTAGAACTTACCAAACTGGGCGCACACATCGAAGAACAGCCAGAAGGACTGGTGATTGACGGGGTGGACCACCTTTCCGGCGGCACCGTATCTTCTTGGAACGACCACCGCATTGCTATGGCCCTGGCGGTGATTTCTCCGAAATGCACCGGCCCCCTCACCATCGAAGGTGCCGAAAGCGTAAGGAAATCGTACCCTGGGTTTTGGAGAGATTTTGCGAAAGTTGTTAAATAGTGCGTAGTGCGTAATGCGTAGTGCGTAATGAAGGCCGGCGAGCGCACCAAGTTACTCTTATACGGATAGTTGCATAAGCGAATAAATTCGTTTCTATATGCTCGCCGTTTTTAGTAAATAGTTGGTGGCTTACATCCTATAAAAAGGGGTATTGGGGCACTATATGAATTGATGCGCCCCTTCCACCATTACGCACTACGCACTTCGCATTACGCACTTTATCAATGGTTAGCGGTAAAGAGGAATTAATTATGAGTAACACCTATGGACAACAGTTAAAAGTGACCATTTTCGGAGAATCCCATGGGGTGGGGATCGGCTGTATCATCGATGGTCTGCCGGCGGGAATTTCCATCGACTGGGACAAGGTGCGGGAAGAAATGGCTCGCCGAGCACCGGGCAATTCCAATTTGGCGACCCCGCGGAAAGAGAAGGATGCCTTTACCATTCTTTCCGGCTATTTCAACGACCATACCACCGGAACGCCGCTGGCTATGGAAATCAGAAATACCAGCCAGCATTCTTCTGATTATGATATCCTGCAGGACCACATGCGCCCCGGCCACGCGGATTATACGGGCCACGTGAAATACGGGGGCTTCAATGATTATCGCGGTGGCGGCCATTTTTCCGGCCGTATCACGGCGCCTCTCACCTTTGCAGGGGCCATTGCTCGACAAGTATTGGAACAGAAGGGCATTCACATCGGTTCTCACGTGGTGCGTCTCCATGGCATCGAAGATAGACCGTTCCATCCCATGGGCGAATCGGTGGAAACTTTTGAAAAACTTCGGAAACAGAAATTACCAGTGCTGACAGAAACTGTTGGACAGCAAATGGAAGAAGCCGTTCTGGCGGCTAAGAATGAGCAGGATTCGGTGGGCGGTATCGTGGAATGCATGGTGACTGGCCTTCCGATTGGATTGGGCGATCCGTTCTTTGATTCTTTGGAAAGCGAATTGGCTCATATGATGTTCTCCGTGCCGGCTGTCAAGGGCATCGAATTTGGTGATGGTTTTGACCTGGCTGATCGGAAAGGTTCCGAAGCCAATGACCCCATGGCCTATGAAAACGGACAGCCTGTGGTGACAACCAATCACAATGGAGGCATTTTAGGCGGTATTTCCAATGGGGCCCCGGTGATTTTCAAACTGGCCATCAAACCGACACCGTCGATTGGAAAAGAGCAGCACACGGTGAATCTTTCCACCAAAGAAAATACACTTCTTTCCGTCAAAGGCCGCCACGATCCCTGCATCGTACCTCGGGCCATTCCGGTGATCGAAAACGCAGCGGCGCTGGTGGTATTAGATGCGATGCTTGTGAATGGTGGTTTAAATGCGTAGTGCGTAATGCGTAGTGCGTAGTGAAGGTGGCGGCGCATAAAATTTGGAAGCGCCGCAAAATATATGATTTGGGTGACTAGTGACTCGTGACTGGTGACTAGGAAACGCAATTCCAGTCACGAGTCACCAGTCTACCAGTCACCAATAATATGGGAAATTGGGGCGCCATATAAATTTGATGCGCCCCTTCCACCATTACGCACTACGCACTTCGCATTACGCATTCAAACCGCAGTATTATAAAGGGGAAATTATATGAGTGACACAATCCTAAAAGTTGGCTGTTATGGTGCCAAGGGGTCCTATACATACGAAGCCATGGAGCAGCAGTTTGGCGATCGGAAGCGGGAAGAATCTTATTTCCCGCTCTTTGAAGATGTGGTGAAAGCGGTCAAAGAGGGAGTTATCGATTATGGCGTCATGCCGATCGAAAATTCATCCACCGGCGGCATCACCGAAGTGTATGATTTGATTCAGAAATATGATTGCGCTGTGGTGGGAGAGCAGTTGGTGAAAATCGAGCACAACCTGTTGGGCGTGCCGGGAGCCACGTTGGATGACATCGATACGGTGTATTCTCATCCTCAGGGCTTTGCCCAGTGCCGGCCGTTTTTCAATGAACATCGGAATTGGAAACTGGAACCGTATTTCTCCACATCCCGCAGCGCGGAACGGGTGGCAGAAGATGGAAAGAAAAACCAGGCAGCGGTAGCCAGCAAAACCGCAGCGCGTCTCTATGGATTGGATGTGCTGGCAGAAAATATTTTCTTCAATTCCAGTAACTACACCCGATTCTTCATTATCGGGCCGAAAATGGAAATCACCGATGCGGCAGACAAAATCACCTTGGTGGTTTCGGTGAAGCACGAACCGGGGGCGCTCTATCACGTGTTGGGTTATTTCTTCTACGGTGGCATGAACATGACCCATCTGGAATCTCGCCCCATGGAAGGCCGGCCTTTTGAATATTTCTTCCACATCGACGTGATGGGCAAACTCAACGACCCATCCAACATGCAGACCCTGCACGGCCTGTCGTCTATGTGCACCTACTTTAAGGTGTTGGGAAATTATCCGTCATGTAAAAAATAGTGCGTAGTGCGTAATGCGTAGTGCGTAGTGAAGGTGGCGGCGGCACAATTCATATAGCCGCCGCAAATTTTTATAAATGCAAAGCCATTTTACATATCCTCATTTCTATAAAAAGGGGTATTGGGGCGCTTTATAAGTTGTGCGCCCCTAAGTAAGTTTACACCTCTGTCTCGGCTCCCCTGTCGGGGGAGCTGCCGAAGGCTGAGGGGGCAGCGCTAGCGGTATAAAATGCTAATGGTACGACAATCCGTTATGGGACTAATACCATTACGCACTTCGCATTACGCATTTTACCCAGAGTATGTAAAGGGGAATATCACATGAGACTTGGTTTAATCGGAGAGGTCTTAGGGCACAGTTTGTCTCCTAAGATTCATGAATTATTATTTCAAAAAATGAAATGGGATAGCACCTACGATTTGGTGGAAATACCAAAAGTCGGATTTACCGCTCGCCTGCGGGAAGTGCTGGACACGTATGGGGGATGCAATGTGACCATTCCTTACAAATTGGACGTGATTCCTTTTCTGGATGACATTTCCGACGAAGCGAAAACCATCGGGGCGGTCAATACCATTGCCACCATCGATGGAAAGCGGAAGGGATTCAATACGGATTACATCGGCTTCAAACGGACCGTGGCGAAAATCCATGGAGACGTACAAGGAAAACCGGTGGATGTGCTGGGCCACGGCGGGGCATCGCGGGCGGTGATTCAGTGCTTATACGATGAGGGGGCTTCCGACATCCGCGTAGTGAGCCGTCATCCGGAACGTGTGTCCGATGAATTCTTGGCCTTTGCCAACGACAGACGGGTCACCATCATCGGCTATGACACCTTGGAAAATCAACCGGCGGGCTATCTGCTGGTGAATACCACCCCTGTAGGGATGCATCCCAAAGTGGGGGTCTCTCCTATTTCTGCGAAAAAAGCAGCCACCTATGGCAAAGTGATCGATATCATTTACAATCCAGAAGAAACACAGCTCCTGCACGATGCAATTCACGCAGAAAAAATCAACGGCATGTACATGCTGGTCATGCAAGCCATGGCGGCCGAAGAAATATGGACCGGGAAGGAAATTCCGGAAGAAGTGGTCATGGAGATTGTACGGGAAATGACGCAGTAGCGTTTTCGGACGGTGTCTGTAGGGGCCAAACGATGGGTCATAAAGGTTAGCCCTTCGGGCGGGTTATTGTTCAGATGAAACCGAGTATCTAACATGCTTATTTTGTGGTCAGGTTAAAGGGTTATAAAAGGTTATGAAACTACGGTGTTCTCATAACCTTTTATAACCCTTATAACCTTGACAGGAGCGGATGATTTCCGGTGTTTTCCTGGCGGAATCAGCAGAATCATACCCTGTTAGTAAAATATAAAGCGAGAAAAGGCAAATATGAAAAACATTATCCTCATCGGTATGCCCGGCTGCGGGAAAAGTACCTTTGGAAAAATTCTGGCACAGCGGCTGCATTTGACATTTGTGGATGCCGATACGTACTTGGAACAGAAGGAAGGCAAGACCATTCCGGAATTATTTGCGGTCAGCGAATCCTGCTTCCGCGATGCGGAGGAACGAACCATCCAGGAATTGTCGCAAAAAGAAAACCTGGTCATCGCCACCGGCGGCGGTGTGGTGAAGCGAGAAATCAATATTACCCACTTAAAAAAATCCGGCCGAATCTTATTTATCGATCGGAAACCGGAAGATATTGTGAGTGATGTAGAAGTAGGCACCCGTCCCCTTTTAGCTGAAGGGGTACAGAAAGTATTTGATTTGTACAAGGAACGGATTGAGTTGTACAGGAAGAGTGCGGATGTAACGGTGGAAAATAAGGGCCCGCTGGATAAAGTATTGGATGACTTATTAAAAACATTGCGTGGATAGGTTATGATTCTGCTGCTTTCGATATCATACAAAGCGTTTCTGCCAATTGCGACAAGGTTAAAAGGGTTATATATGGTTATGAGGCTGACATAATGCCCATAACCATATATAACCCTTTTTAACCTTGTCACTATCGATGAAAATTCTTTGTGAAATATCGAAATTAGCAGAATAATAACCTTTCTACCAATATTTCACGTGAAACATTTTTCTAACGGACACCAGGCCTAATCCCTAGGGCCTAGCTACTAATCCCTTATAGGGCCAACTTATAAATCTCCACCAAGTCTTCTTCTGCCAGATTCACGAAGCCGTGCAGGAGGCCGTCTTCTTTGCCTTTCCAGAGGATGGTTTTATGGGCCATTTCTTCAAAGTGGGAGTCGTCGATGCCTACATCGGAAAGATGACCGGGGAGGCCCAGGGTTTTGGTGAAATATTTTTCCAATGCTTTAATGCCTTTTTTTGCCACTTTCTTATCTGATTTTCCTTTCGGATTGATGCCCATGACATTGACCGCAAATTGGGCGATTTTCGGTGCCGTGTGTCTGTCCAGCACGTAGCGAAGGAAGGCGGGGGTCAGAATGGCCAGGCCCAGTCCGTGGGTGATGCCGTAGAGGGCGGACAGTTCGTGTTCGATGCCGTGACAAATCCAGCCTACGGAGTGACCTGCGTCGATGAAATCATTGATGGCCCAGGAAGCATTCCAAAGGAGATTGGCCCGGGCGGTTTCATTATTTCCTTCTTTCATGGCGATGGGAGCATCAGCCATGACGGAACGCATCATGGCTTCCATGAATCCGTCGGTGGCGGGGAAGCCCAGTTCCTGGTTGAAATACACTTCCATGATGTGGGACAGAATGTCCGCGGACCCGCAGGCGGTCTGGAAGGCCGGAACGGTGTAGGTATTTTCGGGGCAGAGGAAAGACACTTTCGGCCGGAGAGCCTCGGTGGTCCAGCCGTATTTCTCCTGGGTGTCTGGATTGGTGATGACCGCGCAGCTATTCATTTCCGAACCGGTGGCCGCCATGGTGGGCACCGTGATCAACGGGAGCGCATGGGCAATCTGGGCCCGGCTTTGGATGAGCTGCCACGGGTCTTCTTCGTAGAACACACTGCCCGCAATGGCTTTGGCGGTGTCCAGCACACTGCCGCCGCCGACGGCGAGAATGACATCTACGTCGCCGTGACGACAAAGGGAAATACCCTGCCGCACCGGTTCGATTTCCGGATTGGCCTGGATGCCCGACAGTTCATAGCCTGCCATGCCGGCCAACTGAATTTCCTTCATGATGGTGTCGTAAAGACCATTTTTCTTGATGGACCCGCCGCCATAGACCAGAAGCACCTGGTGGCCGAAACGGGATAATTCTTCATGGAGATGAGACAACTCTCCATTTCCAAAATACACTTTGGTGGGATTGTGGTAAATGAAATTGTGAATCATAGATGTACCTCGGGGAAATGCAGTGAGAAGTTAGAAGTGAGAAGTTAGAAGTGGCGGAAGGGGCGCACAAATTATAAAGCGCCCCATACCCTCTTTTGTGTTCAAATAATGTTGCTGGTTGTTAGTTGTTGGTTGTTTGGCTTCCAACAACTAACAACCGACAACCAACAACCAACAACATTTGCTAATCTAATTGTATACCAGTTGAAAACTGAATGACCATTCACTAGGAATTTAGCCGTTGTCTGTTAACCGTTAACTGCCTACTTTTTCACCGGCAAGCTGGGGTTTCTGGTTTCGGCAATCCATTTGGTGAAATCTTCGGGAGAGACGTGAAGGTGTGCTTCCGCCCAGGGTTTCCACTTTTCTGATTTCTTACGGCCATGGATGATGGTTTCCGCTTTTTCTCCGGTGTGTTGTTCCAGTAAATAGGAGAGCCGAATCCAGTGATTGGGATAGCCCTCTTCGAGAAGTGCGGCGGCGCGAGTTTCTTCTATGCCGTAGAATCGATGGAGCCGATGGGCCCGATGGGCGATGTATTTCTTGTGATACACATCGGGGGTGAAGCCCAATTTCTTTTCGATAATCCCCCAAGGGTCCTCTTTCCGCATGGCAAGAATGGTTTCGATGGGTTGATCGGACAGACAAGACAGGAGGGCTGCTTTGTCCAATTCCAAGAACCGATAGCCTTCAGCAATAAGACGTCGGGCCGTTTCTTCGGGAATTTCATATTTGTAATGCAAGCTGCGGACCTGATCGGAGGGAGAAGGAGTAGATACTTTCATGGATATCTCCTTATGACTGAAATACAGGATAAATACAGTATGGTGACTTTATTATAGCACGTGAAACATTTGGAAGAAGGTTATTATTCGGACATGTTTCTTTCTACTAACAGATGGATCATACCGCCTAGCACAAGGTTAAAAAGGGTTATAAAGGTTATGGAACTTACGGTATTCTCATAACCTTTATAACCCTTTTTAACCTTGTGACAAGCGGTAGAAAATCTTTGTAAAATATCGAAAGCAGCAGAATAATAACCTTTCCGCTACCGTTTCACGTGAAACATGAATCTAAGGACTCGAAGCCTAATCAATCATCAATTATCCCGCAATGCCCGTTTCAGGATTTTTCCGGTCGCATTTTTCGGCAGGGCGTCCATGGGGATGAAGCGGCGGGGGATTTTGTAGCTGGCGATGTTTTGGGACATGTATTTCCGAATCTTCGTTTCGTCAAACTGGTAGCCCTCTTTCATGACCACGTAGGCCCAAACGGCTTGTCCGCGCAGCGGGTCCGGGTGACCCACGACGGCACATTCGCCGACCCCTTCGATTTCATAGATGCAATCTTCCACTTCCCCTGGATAGATGTTTTCGCCATTGACAATGATCAGGTCTTTCAGCCGGTCCACGATGTAAATATACCGGTCTTCATCCATGTACGCCAGGTCGCCGGTGTGGAGCCAGCCGTCTTCGGTGAAGACTTTTTTCGTTTCTTCCGGTTTGTTCCAATAGCCTTTCATCACGTTGTCGCCCCGGACGAGCAGTTCCCCTACGGTGCCTGGCACGTAGTCACCTTCTGTGCCGGTGGCAATTTTCGCTTCTACACCGGGGATGGTGGGGCCGCTGGTGAGGTATTTCGGTTTCGCCGTGGGCAGCACGCAAACTACCGGAGAGGCTTCGGTGAGGCCGTAGCCTTCCTGGACCGGATGTTTATAGCGCATGAAGAAGGCCTGGGAAATGGGCTGCGGGATGGAGGCGCCACCGGAAATAAAGGTATGCACCGTTTTCATCAGAGACGGTTCGCCTTTGCGGGCCAGCAGATTGTACATGGGTGGTACCATAATGGCAATGGTGACGCCGTGTTTCACAATGGCATTGATGATTTCCGACGGACTTCTGGAGCGGAGAATCACAATGGTAGAATGGGCGTACAGACTGCCATGGACCACGGTGGTCATGCCGTAGCAGTGGAACATAGGAAGCACGCAGAGCACTTTGTCTTCCGGCTTGAAAATGATACGGGCAGTGAACTGTTCCACGTTTCTTACCAAATTCTTGTGAGACAGCATGGCCCCTTTCGGGCTGCCGGTGGTGCCGGAGGTGTATACCAGGGCGCATACGTCATCTTCGGTCAAATTACTGGGAAACGCCGGCGCTTCGGGAGCGTTTTCGTTCTGGGCTTTGTAATCCAGGTCATGGATATCCACCGTTTCGGTGCAAACGTCCATGGGGGTGTCGGTGATCAGGAGACGGGCGGTGGAATCTTTCAGAATGTAGTCCACTTCGCGGTCCACCAAAGAATTATTGATGGGAATGATGATGGCCCCTAAGCTGATCACGGCCATAAAGGTATAAACAAATTCAGCCCGGTTGGCGGAGTACAGTCCTACCCGGTCGCCTTTGCGAATCCCCATGGCATGCAGGGTATTTCTATAGTGGTGAATGGCCTCTTCCAATTCGCCGTAGGTCACAGTGGCTTCTCCTTCAAAGGCCAGATGGGCCGGATCGGCGCCTTTCATGATTTCGTGTAAGAACATAATTTTCTCCTCTTTCTCCGTGTCTTTTGGGGTGACTCGTGACTGGTGACTCGTGACTGGGGTACAGTCAGGTTTCACGGAAAACGTTTTGGTAAAAGGTTATTATTCTGCTGCTTACTTATTTCTAACATGGTAGTGTAACCGCTTGTGACAGGGGTATAAAAGGTTATGATTGGGTTATGTGATTTCCCTTAGTATCATAACCTTTATAACCTGCTTAACCTTTTGCTAGGCGGTAGTATCTATTGGTTGGTAGAAACGGTCATGGCAGAATAATAACCTTTTCCCGAAATGTTTCACGTGAAATATGTCTCTAGCGGATTTCCAAATCTCTGAAATATCTATGATTGATTTGCATAATTTTATCATATATTTACATGTATCTATTGTAGCAAATTTAGTGACTGGTGACTAGTGACTGGTGACTGGGGATTAGTAGCTAGGCCCTAGGGAGTAGGCCCGAAGTTCACTATATTCAATGAAACGAGGTAAAAGGTTATTATTCTGCCATGGGCCGTTCTACTAACAGATAGATGATAAAAAAGGTTGTTATTCTGATGCTTACTATTTCTTACATGGTAGTGTAACCGCTTGCGACAGGGTTAAAAGGGTTATAAAGGGTTATGTGGATTTCGCTAGTGTCATAACCTTATATAACCTTTTTAACCTTTGGGTGAGCGGCAGTATCTATTTGTTAGTAGAAACGGTTATGGCAGCATAATAACCTTTTGCCAGGCGATATCGGCTATTTGTTAGCAAAGCGGTTCATGGTAGAGTAATACCCCAATCCCTAGGGCCTAGCTACTAGTTACCAGTCACGAGTCACCAGCCACCAGTCACTAAAAATATTTCCACAGTCCTTCCCCTGTATGTTATAATAAAATTGTATTTTGTGCGAAAAATGTAACGTACAGATTTTATTTCCTGGTAAAGAAAGACCACACAGGAAAAGATTCCGTCACAGGAAGGAAGAATGAATCATGGCAACAGCAATGGTAATTGGTGCCCAGTGGGGCGATGAAGGTAAAGGCAAGATCGTAGACTACTTGGCTGCAAAAGCAGACGTAGTGGTTCGTTCCCAGGGCGGAAATAACGCAGGTCATACCGTCGTGACCGGCGGCAAGGCATATCCGCTTCGTCTGATGCCAAGCGGCATCATGTATCCTGGTACCATCTGCATCATTGGTACTGGCGTAGTGGTAGACCCGAAGAGTCTTTTGGAAGAAATGCAGAGATTGGAAGAACAGGGCATCGATGCAAAGCACCTGCAGATTTCCACTCGTGCCCAGGTGGTATTCCCGTACCACATCCGTCTGGACGAAGCAGAAGAATCCAGAAAGGGCAGCCGCAAAATCGGTACCACCAAGAACGGGATTGGACCGTGCTATGCAGACAAAATCAATCGTATCGGTATCCGCATGTGCGACTTGATGGATAAAGAAACGTTCGCTGAAAAGTTGAAATACAACGTAGAACAGAAAAACATGATGTTGGAAAAACTGTACGGCATGGAAGGTTTCGATTATGAAAAAATGCTGGACGATTACTTGGGCTATGCGGAAAAACTTCGTCCCTATGTCAAAGATACCAACTACACCGTGCAGAAACTGGTGAAAGAAGGAAAGAACGTATTGTTTGAAGGCGCCCAGGCTTCTATGCTGGACTGCGATAACGGCACCTATCCATTCGTTACCTCTTCCCATCCAACTGCTGGCGGCGCTTGCATCGGCGCTGGTATCGGACCGCACAACATGAAGAACATCTTCGGTGTGGTGAAAGCCTACAGCACCCGCGTAGGTCAGGGCCCATTCCCGACCGAACTCTTGGATGAAACCGGGGATTACCTGAGAAATACAGCTCATGAATTTGGCACCGTCACTGGCCGTCCGCGTCGTATCGGCTGGCTCGATACCCGCGCTGTTCGTTATGCAGCAGAACTGAACTCCTTCGATTACCTGGCTATTACCAGACTGGACATCTTGGACGACATGGATGAAATCAAAGTCTGCGTTGGCTACGAATACGAAGGTAAAGAAGTGGAAGAATACCCGGCTGACCTGAAGTTCCTGGAAAAGATCACTCCAGTGTACAAGACGTTCAAAGGCTGGAAACAGAAGATTTCTGACATCAGAAACTACGACGAACTGCCGGCTCTGTGCAAAGAATACCTGGATGGTATTTCCAAACTCATCGGCGTACCGATCGGCATCGTTTCCGTCGGCCCAAGCCGTGAACAGACCATTGTGATTAAAGAAGTATTTTAATATAGCGTAACAAAGAGGACGTGGGACTGTAGAGTCTCATGTCCTTTTTTGAATGCGTAGTGCGAAGTGCGTAGTGCGTAATGGTGGCGGCGAGCTCTCGCATTGCTCTTATACCAATTAGATTCAAATAGCATAATTCCTTTTTATATGGCTCGCCGGTAAAAACGGATAGAGCCATGCTTCACATGTGAAACACATTAATAAAGGTTAGGATTCTACGGATTCCTTTTGTGAATCATTTTCTGTTATCGCAAGTGGCAAGGTTAGAAAGGTTATAAAAGATTATGTGAGAACGGTATTCCCATAACCCTTTATAACCTTTTTAACCTTGATTGTAGCGATATATAATCATTTTTGATGCAGAGGTCAGCAGAATAATAACCTATAAAAAGGGGTATTGGGGCGCTATATAATTTGATGCGCCCCTTCCGCCATTACGCACTACGCATTTCCCCTAAAACGTGCTACTATTTCCCCGCTGTGGTATAATATCAGTGTGTCGTTTGTTATATGTACCGGTTTATGACTGGTACGCTTTTCATACAGGAGTAAGACTATGAAGAATTCTGATATTCGCCGGGAGACGCCGAGGAAGAAGCGGTCTTTTTTCAAAAAGATACTGCTTTTCTTCTGCATCATTATCGGTATTGCTGTAGCGGGGGCTGCGGCGGGATTTATTGTGTCTGTGTCTAGCCATTTGCCGGATGTGGCAGGAAATATCACGCCTAACGCATCGTCCCAGATTTATGATGCCAAGGGGCGGCTCATTACTACGGTCCATGCGGAAGAAAACCGCATCCCTGTGCCGATCACCCAGGTACCGCAGAATTTGCAGAATGCTTTTGTGGCCGCCGAAGATGTGCGTTTCTATGAACATCACGGCATCGACCCCAGAGGGATTCTCCGCGCCGTATTTTCCAATATCATTCACAGAAATGCCACCGGCCAGGGCGGTTCCACCATCACCCAGCAGCTGGCCCGCAATGCGTTCCTGACCCAGGAACAGACCCTGAAGAGAAAACTTTTGGAAGTGGTCTTGGCCTTTGAAATTGAAAACAAGTACACCAAGAAGCAGATTCTGGAAATGTACATGAATCAGATTTATTTCGGCCAGGGCTGCTACGGCATCCAGACCGCCTCCAAAGTGTATTTCGGTAAAGACGTGAAAGACCTGTCTCTGCCGCAGTGTGCTATGCTGGCAGGCCTTCCGAACAGCCCGAATTACTATTCTCCATTCCGCAGCTTGGAAGCGGCCAAATACCGTCAGGGCATCGTATTGGATCAGATGGCGAAATACGGTTACATCACCGAGGCAGACGCTGCGGCAGCGAAAGCCGCCGACGTGCATTTGGCAAAACCGGAACCGGCTAAGAGCACGGAAAATGTAGCGTCCTATTTCATTAGTTACGTGATTCAGCAAATCAGCGATAAGTACGATTCCGATGCAATCTATAAAGAAGGGCTGAAGGTGTACACCACCTTGGACCTGGATATGCAGAAACAGGCGGAACAGGCGGTGAAGAAAGAACTGCCTGCTGGAAATAAAGATGCCAAGGGACTGACCCAGCCCCAGGGCGCTCTGGTTTCCATCGAAGTGGGCACCGGTCACGTGAAAGCCATGATTGGTGGCCGCGGGGAAGACCACTTCAACCGTGCGGTTCAGATGGTTCGTCAACCTGGTTCCTCTTTCAAACCGTTTGTATACCTCACCGCATTTGAAAACAAATACAGCCCTTACGATACAATCAGCAATGAAAAGAAGACCTATGGCGGCGGATGGACACCGAAGAACTACGGCGGCACCTCTGGCGGACAGGTCACCATCGAAGAAGCGTTGGTTCATTCTATGAATATCCCAACCATTGACCTGGCCAACAAAGTGGGCATGTCCAAAGTGCTGAAAACCGCGGAAGCCTGCGGTATTTCCACCTTGGTCAAAGAAGGCAAGAGCAACGATGATAACCTGGCTGCGTCCATCGGCGGTCTCACTAACGGTGTCTCCGTGTTTGATATGGCGAAGGCTTACAGCGTATTTGCCAACGACGGCAAACTGGTAGAACCGACAGCCATTCTGAAAGTCATTGACCGCAATGGCAACGTCCTGGAAGACCACTCCGGCAAGGCAGAATCTAAGCAGGTGGTGGATGAAAATGCAGTCTATCGTCTGACCAGGATCTTGGAAGAAGTTATTTCCAGAGGGACCGGCGGCAATGCATCCATCGGTCGCCCGGCTGCTGGTAAAACCGGCACCACCGATGACGAACACGATGCCTGGTTCGTGGGCTACACCCCAGAACTGGTTACCGCTGTATGGATCGGCGATGATACCTCTTCCAACGCCGGCTACACCGGCGGCACCATTCCGGCGGCGATTTGGAGAGATTTCATGAGCGAAGCCCTGGGAGGTTACAAGTCCAAGTCCTTCTCCGTACCGGAATCGATTCGCGCCGAAGTGGCTAGAGCCCAGGCAGCCAAAGCCGAACAGGTAGCCAAGGAAAAGGCCGAACAGGAAAAGAAAGATAAGGACGATAAAGTGAAAGCCGCTAAGAATGCAGGAAATAAACTGCTGGACCGCATTACCGGTAAAGCCACCCCGAAACCTCAGGAAGGAACAGGGAAGGCGACAAACTGATGGTGACTGGTAGACTAGTGACTAGTGATTGGGCATTGTGATATCTGTAGTGTCACAGCGGCTAGCTGTTAGCTACGGGCTGCTAGCCGTCTAGGAAAATACATGGAATACACCGCTAGTATCAAGGCGATATAAAAGCTTTTATAACCTTGACACTAGCGGTTTTTGATTGTTTTAATGCTTGATGGTTAAGCGTAAACTCCCCAATGGTACAGTGCCTTCTTAATAGACGCTATCGGTATCATTTCATTCGGGAAACCTGAGTAACATGAGAAACTTGAGAACCCTGAGCAACCTTTTTCTTATATCTCCTTAAAGAAAAGTTCAATAGGGGAGAATTTCTTCGTACTGGTGTGATTTATTGGACGAAAATGGAAAAGACTTGAAAAACTACACTGTATTTCCTTATTGTATGTAGTATAATAAAGACAGGTTAACAGAAAAGAATCGTGAATCAGAAATATGTCCAAGTGGTATGGGATGGAATTTGAAGGGCCCAGACCTTTCTCTTCCGGTGTCGTCGTCTGGAAGCGGGGAGGAATGATCGTTTCAAAGGAAAGCACATACTGACTTACATTCGTGAGATGGGGTATTTGGCAGGAAAACCAAGTAAGCATGGGGAATCTTGACAGAAAACCAACCATCTGCCTTGGCGTATCGGTCTGTCTCCCTGCGCCGGGGAAAGATTTCTGGAAGAAAAAGAAAAGGTCATAGAAAGCCCTCTGCATTCGGAAAGCAGCGTGTCGTCCTCGCTGGGATACGAAATAAGAGAAACCTATGGCGTTCCTGTTGGGAAGGATTTGTTCTCTTTTTCCCGCATGAAGTGAGTGCTTCTCAAGAAATCTTATTTTTATTTCCTTTCATGAGTACCTTCTCGAAACCGGCCGAAGGTGTAACGGCGGAAAAGAGTAGATTTGTCCGCTGCTCTTTTCTAAGAAATAGAAATATTTCAACACACCTCTTTATAGGTCTATGATTTTCATAGGGTTATGATTTAAACATTCTGAAAACTCCAAAAATACAAAAGCCCTCATCGGTTGCCATCCGGTGAGGGCTTTTTAGGTGGACTAATTGCACGGTAAGTAGGTGGAGAGGAAGTGTTGTTAGTTGTTTGTTGATGGTTGTTGGTTGTTGGTTTACCTGCCGAGTCCATGGATGACAACTTGCCAAGGAGGAAGTGGCATGGGTTTAGGGGTTAAGGTTTGATTGATGATCACAAACCCTAAACCGTAAACCCGTGACGATCTGTATTTGTGCGGAATGTGCCATACGAACGCGGAGCATAAACCCAATAACTGACAACAGACAACCAATAACAAAATCAGAAATAATCAAATTCTAATCTTCAAATGTTCGTTTTTTTCG
>DBLC01000138.1:11127-29245 GCA_002297935.1 Dialister sp. UBA734 | reverse complement strand
CGAAGGCTGAGGGGGCAGCGCAAGCGGTATAAAACGCTAATGGTACGACAATCGAACTTAGCAATACCTGCTCCTAACGTTTATAGACACATTCGAGAACCCTAAGAACCTTCAGAACCCTTTAGAATCCTGAGAAACCTTAGCAACTTGAGTAACCACAGTAACCGGTCAAACCAAATTCATAAGGAGGCATCCCCATGAATAAAATATACAAAGTCGTATGGAACAAAGCGCGGAATTGCTATGTAGTTGGTTCCGAATTAATGAAAACCCACCAGGGCAAAAAATCGAGCCAGAGTGGTTCACATATTTTGTCTAAAGCAGCATGGGCTCTCTTTTGGGGAATTGCCGGTTGGGGCGCAGCCTGCAATTTTATCTACGCCGATGTCAAAGTAGCAGATTCTCAGTACAATAGCACTGTGACCCCGGGAAAACTTGCTAATGGCGGGACCCAGTACGACATCCATAACCAGCAAGTGTCTGGCAATAAAGCTCTCAATAAGTTCAAAGATTTTAATATTGGCACCAACGATGTAGCCAATATGCACTTAGACGGTCCCAATGGCAATGTGGACCACCAGATCAATTTAGTACAAAACAAAATGAATGTAGACGGCGTGGTCAATGCGATTAAGAATAATAAAATCGGTGGCGACGTCTATTTCTTCAGCGACAAAGGCATCGCCATTGGTGCCAATGGGGTGTTTAACGTAGGCCGTCTCACCTTAGGCACCAATGCGGCCTATGGGGAAGCTTTGTTCAATGGAAAGATGGATAAACACTTGCAATCTTCTGTACTGGAACAGGCACGTGCCGTTTCCGGTGATAGTGACATCTCTCTGAAGGGAAAAATTTATGCCCAGGGAGATGTGATTTTGGGTGCCAGTCAGATTTTGTTGGAAAAAGGTGAAATCCGTACCCATATCGATAACGCAGGTATCTATGCAGACAAGAAATCTGCTCAGGACTATAGAAGTAGTCTAATCAATGTACAAACGCTATCCGCTACCATCGCCAAAGACGTAGGTGATGGGGACATTGTACTGGCAGCGGTAGGAACGGAAGCGGCAGATTCGCTTTTCAAGAAGGAAGGAGCCATCCGCATTACAGACGCCTATGTAGATGCAGGAAAAGGAGACACTACCATTTCTGCTAAGGCGGAGAAGACCAGTGGCAATCTCTGGGCAAGTACCGCCAAAGCGGGAGTAGATATTTCTAAGTCCACTGTAAAAGGAAATGATATTTCTATTTCTGCAGAAACCAGCGTGTCTGGACAAGTGGGAACTAAGGATGCGTATACCCATGGGGCAGAAACCGGCGGTATCTTTGGTGTGCTCAATGAAGTGATTGGCGAACAGGTAGGAAGCATAGCCTCTGTGTCGAATACCACCGCTGACTCTCATGTGACAATTACCGATTCGATTGTGACAGCAGCCCATGACCTCACTGTTTCTTCCAAAGCAGAATCAGAAATCAGTAGCGAAACTGGCGGTAATTTTGGTGTGGGCATCAGTGTAGGTATCTCTGATGTCGAATCCCATGTCACGGTAGATGGAAATAGCACATTGGAAGCGGGCCATCATTTGGATCTGTCTGCCGAAGGAAGCAATACCATCGAACTGGGGCGGCAAGGAGAAGCTAATACGGGGGAAGAGAACGGAAATACAGATACCGGAGATAAAAAGGAAGAAGGCGCGAAGATTCCCTTTGCTGTTGATTTAGGATGGGCAGAAGCCAAGACCGATGTGGGCGTGACTGTCGGGGAAAAGGCTACATTGAAGAGCAAAGGTATGGCACAGGAAGGAGAAGAATCTCCTGTCGGCGTCAACATTTCTGCTACGGCGAGACGGTCTCTTTCTGTAGAAATAGATAACAATAGCAACGATGGGACATTGGGCATTGCGGCCGGTGTGATTCAGTCAGAAACCACGGCCAATGCGGATGTGAAAGGAAATATCTATGCTGATGGAGATGTATCCATCCAGGCGGAAAATACCGTAGAAATGGATGATGAGTTGAATCCAGACAGCCTTCACATTACCAGTGAAAGTGATGATGGAGAGGAAAAAGAAACAGGCATCGGAGATACAGCAACCGATATTGCAACCACCAAAGGCAAAGGAAACCAGCTCATGACAGCCATCAAAGCTCTCATGAGTGATAAATCCAAAGAGAAAAAAGCAGAAGACGAAGGAAATGGTGCGACCAAAGATGACCAGAAATCGGCCACAGAAGCTGGCGAAGGTTTGGGCCTCAATGCGGCTACAGCATTTCTCTTCAGTGATAATCAGGCGAAAGCCTCTTTGTCGGGAAAAGTACGTGGCTATAATGAAAACGATGGCGCCGGTTCTGTATCTGTATCGGCGGATACGGTGAGCCGTACAGCCATCAAGACTGGCGTTAGCCAGGGGGCAGACAAGAGTGTTGGTATTGCGGCGGCGGTCAATTATGTCGACCAAAACGATAAAGCGGAAGCAGAACTGGCAGGAGATATCAAAACCAAAGGAGATATCCAGGTAGAAGCCACCACCAGTCGTCCGTGGGAATCTGGGCTGGAAGAATTTGGAAAAGACCTGACAGAAGATTTGAAGACCATTTTTGACCCCAATGATGGTTTTGAATTGTCCAATCTGACCGATTCCTGGACACAGGTGGGCGGTGCAGGAGACAAGGTCTCTGGAGCGGCTTCTTTGAATATTATGGAATACAACCATACTGCCAAAGCCACCATTAAGAACGGGACGAAAATTGAAACTGAGGGAGACGTGAATGTCTCTGCGGTCAATGACAGCAATACCATTAACTTTAGCGGTGATATCAAATCACCCATTGGCGACCAGCCAGGAAGCAAAGATTTCTGGGAAGGGATCAAAGAAAGTCCTTTCTCGGGCGGTGGCAAAGCCGCATTGGGCGGCGCGGCACTGACGGTACACCAGAAGAACAAAGCAGAAGCCACTATTGAAGACGGTGTGACGATTACAAATTCTGGTGATGTCAATGTGGATGCGGAAAATAAAGGGTTCAATCTGTCCATGGCAGCGGCTGGCGGAAAGGGCAGCTCCGTAGCCATCGATGGTACTGTCAATGTAAATCGTTTTGAAAACACCACCAAAGCAATCATTGGGAATGCCACGATTTCTTCTGGTGGAAATGTTTCGGTCAATGCAGAAGATCAGACCAAGAATATCAATATCGGTGGGGCAGTAGCAGTCAGCAATGGAACTGGCATTGGTGCCACCATCGCATACAATCACATCGATAGAAATACCGAAGCGGCACTTCTTGGCACCATCAGCCAGGCGGGAAATGTGGCTGTAACAGCACAGAACACCGGGGCTATTTATGCCATGTCTGCCGCTGGTGGTGTCACCATGAACAGCAAGACCGATAATGGCGCTGGCAGCAGCGGCCTTCACAAACAGGAAGGTGCTAGTGGTAGTAGCACGGCATCCATCAAAGACCTGGCAGAGAATTTACTCAATGCGGGAGAAAAAGACACAAATAAGAAAACCATTGACAGTGGGGATAGTGCCATCGATACCGTAACCGGGAAAGATGCGTCGATGAGTGGAAATGCAAGCTCTGCCAAAGGAGGCTTTGCGGCTTCAGCCAATGTGTCAGTGAACCGCATTACTGATAGTGCCAAAGCCTATACGAAAGGAAGCAACGTTACTGCTGATTCTCTAGCGGTAAAATCTGGCAATACCAGTCAGATTGTGACTGGAGCCGGTGCATTGGTACTGGGATTTTCTCAGAATAGCAGAGCCATTGCGGGCAGCTTCATGTACAATGCGATCACTGATAACAATGAAGCCTATGTGGAAAATAGCACATTGCACCTTGCCGGAAATCGGGAAAAAGATAAGGACGGGAAAGAAATCGATGAATCTCTTACTGTAGAAGCGGACAATGCCGCAAAGATTACCAACATAGCGGCTAGTGGTAGCGGTGCCACCAAGGGCAGCGCCGTAGCTGGTCAGATTAGCTTGAACTGGGTGGACAATAAAACCGATGCCCATGTGAAAGATAGCACCATTCGGGCTGGGGAAGCCATTGGCGTACATGCCAATGATAAAGGGTCCATTGATTCTTACACCGGTGCGGTTGCTTTTTCTGGAAAGAGCAATGGGGCCGCTGTCGGTGCCGCTATTGCGGTGAACCTCATCCAAGGGGACACTACGTCTACTTTGGTCAATACCGGTGTGACCGGAATAGAGAATGATAGTAAAGCTGGGAAACTGGATGTGACAGCCGAAGAAGCCAGCCATATTTCTTCCATCGTAGCATCTGGGGCAGCCACCAGCGGTATGGCTGCGGGATTCTCTGCCAGTGGAAACTATATTTCTACTAACACAGAAGCAAAAGTAGATACAACCAAAGCGATAAAAGCAGGACAACTTTCTGTCGAAGCAGGAAATCATAGTAGTGCGACCATTGGGGCTGGCATGGCGGCCGTAGGTAAAAATGCAGCCGGCGCTTCTGTAGCCGTCATGGTGAATGATTCCACCGTCAACGCTTCCTTGAAAGGCGATGAAAATAAACAAAATACCATCGAAGTTGATGGACTTTCTGTCAAAGTGGATAACCAATACAATGGCAGTGCCACTGATGATGAGAAGGATAGCAAGGCGAAAACCGTAGCCATTGGTGCCGCTGGCGGGACTTCACAGTTTGCGGGCTCTGGCTCTGTGACCGTGAATGTCATCACACAGAAAACCGATGCCACCTTGGATAAAGGGACATATAACGCTAGAAATGGAACCGTCGATGTAGAAGCCACAAGCGGAGCCAAACTTTTTGGCATGGCTGGCGGATTGGCACTGTCAGCTGGTTCTGGCTTGGGGGCTGCCGTAGATGTACAGACCTATACAGGTCATACCTATGCAGGCTTGGCTGATGGCGTAAAATTGTCCAATGCCAGTGCAGTGAACGTGAACGCTGCATCGGAAGAAAAAATGACTTCCGTAGCGGCTACTTTAGCAGGTGGTGCTGGCAGTTTTGCCGGTGCAGGAGCTGCCGGGGCCCATTCCATCACCACTGATACGAAAGCCTATATCGGGGAAGAAGGAAAGACAGAAAAAGCAGAATTAGAAAATGCAGGAAATATTTCTGTTACAGCCAGTGACGATACATCTTTGACCACCGCTGCAGGTAGTGGTGCGGTAAGTGGAAATACAGGGGTAGGTTTGACCGCTGCTGTAGAAGTGGTCAATAAAACCGTCAATGCCTATGTAGGAAATAATGCAAGCATCAGCGGTAATAAGCTGGATGTCAATGCAAAGAATACCAGTCATTCTACTACGGCAGCTGCTGGTCTCGGCGGGGGCGGTACCGCCGGAATTGCTGGCGCGGCTTCGGAAATTTTTGTGAATCATAGCACCAACGCTTATGTAGGGAATAATGCTAAGGTGAAAGTCAAAGAAGGGGCCACCATCGAGTCAACATCTTCTTTCCAGCAAGGGGCTGGTGCCGGTGGTATGGCAGCTGCTGGGACAGTGGCTGCTGGCTTGGCGAATTCCACTGTATCGCTGAATGCCAATACCTCCGCTTATGTCGGTCAGGGGGCCAGTGTAGCTGGTGGGAAGAAAGTCCAGATCAAAGCGGAGCACAAGACAGATTTGACTTATGCGACCATCGCCGGCGGTGTGGCAGGGACGGCTGCTGCTGACGGGACTGTTGGTGTAAATGTGCTGCATACCACCACCAAAGCTTATGCAGGAAATGGCGCGACCCTTTCGGCTGATGAAGCAAACGAAAGTAATACGGAAGAAGGTATTTCTATCACCGCATCGGATGCCACCGATCTCCATGGAGGCAACGGCGGGGTAGCTATCGGTGTTTCTGGTGGCGGTGCCGGTGCCTCTGTAGCTGTATCGAATATCACCAAAGACACCGAAGCCTATGTAGATGAAAATGCCAAACTGGACGCCAGAGGCCAGATCACTTTGAATGCTCAAAATACAGAAAATATTGATAATGTATCTGTCCAGGCAGCCGGCGGTGCCTATGCGGGTTTGGCTGGGGCTGTCAATGTGATGAACCTGGAAGCCATCACGAAGGCATATACCAATAGCAACGTAGCAATCACTCAAACCAATAAGCAAAATGGTCCCTATGGCGGACAGATCACCATCGATGCAGGCCACAAGCTAAACATGACTAGTGCCGTAGGCAGTGCCGCTGTCAGTAGCGGTGTATCCGGCGGGGCGGCCGTAGACGTAGCCAATATCAAAACCCAGACCAATGCGTACTTGGGAAATAGAAATACAGTGTCCACCAAGGGAGATGTTAAAGTACAAGCCAAGGATGATATGGGAAATATCACATCCCATGCCTATGCAGCCTCCGTTGGCGCCGTAGGTCTCTCTGGCAGTATTTCTATCTACAACATCGGTAGCACCATGAAGAAAGAAGACCAGAAGGATCTGCTGAATGGTAGCGATTTCGACACTTGGGTCAATGGGCAGTTGAATAAGTCTAAGACAAAAGACGCCATGAAAGCCTATGACGGAAAGACCGGGGTACTCTCTGATGTCAATAGCAGTTTGAAAAATGCTAATTATGAGAGTGTAGCACCGACAATGGGTGAGAAAGGAACTGCAGCCCAGATTGGGGAAGGAACGACCATCGATGCTGGCGGAGATATCACTGTCAAAGCAGAAGATACGGTCCATGTCAATAACTACATGAGCAGTATCACCGGTAGTGCGTTTGCCAGTGCAGGGGCTTCTGTCAGTGTGGTAAATACCGATACCCAGACGAAAGCACTAATCGAAAAAGCGGCAAAAATGACTGCTGCAGGAAATTTGAGCGTTAATGCATTGTCCAACCATAGCATGGATAATATCATCACCGGTGCTTCTATTTCCGGCGGTGTATCTGGACAGGGAACGGTACAGACCTGGAGAGATACCAGCAACGTCTCTGCGCTCGTGGGAGCGACAAAAGGCATCAAGGCAAAGAGTGTATCTGTTACAGCAGAAAACAATCGTACCTTAGATTCCGACTTGGCAGGTGCTTCTGTAGGACTTGCTGGTGCAGTCAATGGGGCTGTCATCAATGCAGAAGTACATGGCACATCCGAAGCTGGCATTGGTGATGAAAATACAACCAATAGTGAAACCGAAGGGGTGACTGCTACAGAAGGAGATATCATTGTTTCTAGTGCGGCCAATACCACCATGGATGCCAAGGCTACTGGCGCCGCAGCTGGCGGCGTATCTGGTACAGGGACAGGGGTGTTCATGACCTCTGATGTGGACGCGAAGTCTTATGTCGGAAAAGGAGAAAAACTGTCTGCTAAGAAAGACAACACAGCAGACAAAGGAAATATTTCTATCACTGCCACCAATACCCCGAAACTGTCTGCCCTGGCCACTTCAGCCGCTTTGGGTCTAGCTGGTGTGGGAGCGACCATAGCCAATGTTACATCAACCGATACTGCGAAAGTGTTCGTAGGGAATGGTACATCTCTGCTGGCTGATGGAGATTTGGCAATGCGGGCCAAAATGGCAAAGCCAAGTGATGGAAATACCATCAAAGCCCATGCCATCGCTGGTAGCGGTGGTGTCTATTCTGGTGCTGTGGCTAGTGTAAATGTGAACGTACAGCATGAGACAGAAGCAATCATCGGCTCCGGCGTGACTATCAAGGCCAAAACCGCGGATATTTTGGCGGATCACCAAAGCAAATCGGAACTTCGCATGGAATCCATTTCCGCAGGATTGGCTAGCGGGGATGGCGGAGAAACTTCCTATACAGAAAATTCCAAGGTCAAGGTCAGTGTAGGAGATAATAGCACTATCACTACCACCGATGAAACGACCATTCAGGCAGAAAATCAGACCGAAAAGGCACAGAAAGCCCTGAGCGGTGGTGCATCTTTGGCCGGTGGCAGCGGTATAAAAAATAAAACCGATATTACCCATACCACCAATACTACCGTAGGAGACAAAGTCACCATCAAAGCCAGTGCGGTAGAGCCTACCGAAGAAGGTAAGACCGTCTACGATAAGAATGCTATCATCATTGGTGCTCATAGTGATGTGACTTCCACGGATGACAATTCCATCAAGACTGGAGCAGCCATCAAAGCGGCGCATATCAAGAATGAACATACCGTGAACGCGGATACGACTACGAATGTAGGAATCGGTTCTACCTTAGATGCTGGTGATACCGAATCTATCAAAGGAACGAATACCAAGACATTCAATACCGAAGGAAGTGGAAAAAAATCCTATCGTGGTGGTTCCATTGCGGTCACCAGTTCCAATGATGCAAAATTGTATGGTAAAGCTCTGGTGGACGTATACGGCGCTGCTGGTTATGCAGGCACGGAAAACAATGTGACCTACACAGGAAATACATCTACCTCGTTTGCAGGCAAAGCAGAAACCGCCAAAGGGGATATCCGTATAGCCGCAGGAAGAGATGCTCAAGGTAAGGCGAGCGATCTCAAAGTGGAAGCCCAAAGTGATATCTTGAACGCCACTGCGATTCCGATTTCTTCTAAGAAAGATCCCTATGCAAAGATTGATAGCACAGCCAATCTGACCATGAGCGGGGATATCCAGAGTGATAGAGATATTTATCTCCAGTCCAATGCGGGAGAAACCAAAGCCAATGGGAACGGCGAAGTGAAAGATTGGGTCAATGCAGTGGCAGAAGCATTCGGTTCCGAAGGGGGCACCATTGGTAAATCCGCTGTGGACACAAAAGCCAATGCCCATATCAGTGGCACTGCAGAAACGGGAATTCATAGAAATAAAACCATCACTATCGGCGGAAAAGATAATAATGGTACCTGGGAAACCGAAATCACCACTACCGGTGATATTTCCTACTCCGTCAGTGGCATGAAGCAATCGTCAGAAACATTGTCGAAACGGTTAGCAGAATTGAAAGAAGAATTGGCTGATCATAAGAGTGATCCGGCAGCAAAAGCCTCTTATGAAGCGGAAATCGCATTCATCGAAGCGAAAATGATAGAGCAAGGACTTGGATATCGAGATGAGAAAGGACTCTTTTATGAAATAGATCCCGGAATGGTTTCTGAATTTGATGAAATGAAATCCTATTTTGATGGCCTGACAAATGACGCGGTAAAAAAAGAAATGCAGGCGGACCAGGAAGCGGCGAATACCAAAAAATCTGCTATGGATGGTATGAAGACGACCCATGAGACCTATGAAAAGGCAAAATCGGCTGCAGATGCTATACGGGATGAATATAACAACGCACTTGCAACTAAAAATACGGCAATGGTCGCGGAAGAGGCTGCCAGAAATGCATTATATGAAGTAGTTAAGCAGGAGCATAGCGAAGGAAATGGGCTGACTCAAAAAGAGATTGAAGACTATATCAGTAAGAATACCGATGGGAGTGAGTCTTATAAGAGTGCGTTGAGTGCTTATACGAAGGCCAAAGAGGAAAGTAAAACGGCGAAAGAGGCGTATAACACGTTAGAACCCACGATAACCGCAGAGACGAAAGCTAAGGAAGCCTATGAGAAGCAAGTAAAAGATGCTGGCTATGATATTAACCGGATGGGTGATACGGCGTATCAGGAAAAAATTAGAGAAAACTACAAAGATTTAGGAAATTTGCAGACCGCCTATGACGCTATCGAAAAGGAAAAACAGGCATTAGGTGCACAGATAAATGCTACGGAAGAGTTCAAGAGTAAAGGTGGTTGGGAAGAGGATAGCAAGTTCTATTACAAAGATGAACACGGAAAGACGATAGAAGTAACTGATGGAAAGTGGAATGAACAACAACTGCTTCATATCAAAGCCTATCCACATATGACACGGGATGTAACTATCGGAGATACGATTTCTCAGTTGGGAGACATTTACCTGGAAGGTAGTAACATTACTGGAAAAGGTACATTGACGGCCCATGGAGATGCCCAGATTGATATTGTCAACAATTCTCCTAATAACTTGGTGATTGGTGATATCAAAATTGTCGGGAAAGAGAACAATAGTCAAATCGTGCAAGGTGGTACGTTCTATCTGAATGGCAATGCTATGAAGAGCGGGGCCACGGTAGGCGACTTGACACTCATTGACAGAAATTCTCCTCAGAAAACGGCACCTACAATTTCTATTTCAAGTACGTTTAATCCAACCGATACAGTGTATCTGAAAGATGGAATGCCTTTGTATACCGCACCTAATCTGACGTTGGGGAAAGGGAAAGAAGGCATTATCTACAATAGCCGCGGGAATGTATCCATTACTAGCAATTATGGTGACATATATAACGATGGCAGCATTGTAGCCGGTAGCGTGAACTTGACAGCTAAGAGTGGTGACTTCATCCAATCTGATGGTAGTAAAAACCGCATCAATAGCATTGGTGGGGCTCCTTTCATCGAAGAAAACAATGGTATATATAAGAAAAATGAGCTGAAAGGTGGAATCTTGGCCAATGGTAATATTTTCATTAGTGCTCGCTATGTAAATATCAATTCTACTATCCAGAGCGGTATTGCGAATTGGAATATCGAGATACCGGAAAACGTATATTTCTACGATGAAAAAGGTGGAAAACCCATTACTAGCGAACGGGCCAAAGCCATTATGGCAGAGAATCCGCAGGCTACCATCTACGTGGGCGATAAAGATGGAAATATTTTGGATAATCTCACGTATGATCCGGTTTCTGGAAATTTGGTGGTTAGCAATGTAGAAGTTCATGGTGGCAAAGTATCTATTGTAGGGACTGTTCTCAATACAACCAAGGATACTTCGAAAGCAAGCATCAAGGCCCTAGATGGATATGGTAGCATTACAATCGATAATAAATCGAGCTATGGCTTGGAACTGAAAGGGCTGAATACTGGCGAAGGCGTAGAAGGCGTCATTGAAATTACCGACTTAAGTGTTACCGATGGAACTCCGGACAGAAAAACAACCTATACGAGAGAAAATGGAACAATCAAAAAGGTGGTTCAGAAATATCAGAATGGAAGTTGGATTGCTGATTCAGAAAATACATTTGAGAACGCAGAAAATGTTACCTACGACCCAGTGTCTGGACAGTACTATGTTTTCCAAACTGGGACGGATTCCAGTACGACTAACACCTATGAATATCATGGTGAAAAATTTGATTGGTGGGGAATCCAGAATAAGACGCCAACTAGAGATGAACTGATTGCTATGGGTGCAAAACTGACCAATACGGTTACTGGAGCAACTCATCCATTGAAAGATGGCACATTTATCTCTGGTAGAAAAGACGCTACCGATGGATTCAACAATGGCATTGGAGATGGCCAGCCAAAGACTTGGACAGTTTCTAATGGGGCCTCAGACGTGCTTGATTACACCATTAAGACCAAACGGCGTTGGTATACCCTGGGATTGACAAAGAAATATGACATGAAGATGGTCATTCGTGACTACAATACGACCATTACGCAGTATGAAACAGATGCTAGTAACGCTATTGGTATTGGCTTTATCGGCAATGAAACAGGCGGTAAGATTGATATCAATCAAAATGGTGGACATGGTAATGTCACGATTGGCGGTACGGTATCCAATACAAACGGTACTACCCAAATCAGCGGGGCATCGATTACCCAAAACAAGAACGGCTTTATCAATACAGGCTCTCTAAATTTGATAGCGACAAATGGTAGTGTGGGCACAGTAGCTAATGCGGCTGAAAATATCCCAGAGCAATCGATTCTGACCAATGCAAAGGAAATTTCTGGTAGTGCGTCTAATGGAAGTTTCTTGGTAAAATCTTCTAGCAAGGATGAAGTTTCTGTAGGAAATATCAGCGCTAAGGATAAAATTTCTATAGCTGTGGACAACGGCATGAAACAGAAGGCAAAGGCAACGGTGAAAGCCAACCGCATTGAACTCGCTGCAGGCATGGGCGGTATCACTGGTGAAAGGGATGGAGAAAGGAATGGAAGCTTCGACATCCAGACTGGACAGAAGAGTGGCAAAGACTATGGTCTCAAAGCCTCTGCGGATGGAAATATTTCTATCACCAATACCGGTGGCGATCTCTACTTGGATAGCGTGATTTCTAAGTCCGGCGACGTGAGCCTCACCACCGATGGCAGCTTCATTGATAATAACTTTGAAGACGTGACCGATGAAACTGCGAAAGCCAAGTTAGACGCTTGGGCCAATGCAGCGGTTTTGGAAGGTGGAGAAGAAACCATCAATCGTCAGAAAGACATGTTAGTGTCTGCCGTGAAAGAAAAATACAAAAATTGCACAGATGCAGTAGAAAAGGCAGGCGTAGAAGGTTATATCAAAGGCATCAAAGACGGTGTGGACAAGGCCCATGAGTATGTCAATGATATGAATACCAAGGCTAGCAAATATAACGCTGCAAAAGCCAACTATGAAACCTTGCATGAAAAAGCAAAGAATGGTGGCAAGCTGACCACAGAAGAAGTGACAAACCTCAATAAGTCTGTACGGACAATGCAGGAATTGGCTCGAGAAGGGGCGGATACCTGGACAGAAGCGGCGGCCAATGCTTACCTTGATGGGGCAACGACTGCAACTGGATTGAATGATTCCTATGGCAAGGCATCGCTCACGAAAGACAATTTCAAAGGCGATAACTTCCTGACCCAGGATGAAATGGCGTCCGTATTGGTTGGCTCTTCCAAGTCTGCGAAAGACTTGCTCGTTACCTTTGCACCTGGTGGCATCAAAGAAGGTATCACAGATACCAATACCAATATCAAAGGCACACCTCACGTGGCGGGTGAGAATGTGAGCTTGACCGCAAAAGGCGGGATTAGAGATACTGATGGTAAGTTGATTAGCGGCATTGGTAAAAAAGAAACGGGCGTGCAAATTAATCTAAGTAAAGATTTGCATACATTGACTGCTGATGAACTCTTGGCTCTGTCTACCGCAGAACGAGGCGATTTCAAGATGAATGGCGATATTGCTACCGTTAGCACGGTTCGCTCTATCGATGCGGAAGCCAAAGGGAAACTAACAGCGAAAGCGGAAAATGGGTCCATTTATCTTGTCAGCGAAGGAGCTATCAATTCTGGTAGTACCTTGACGTCTGGCGGAGAAGTACGCCTCAAAGCATCTGGTAATGTGACAGGTGCTAAGATTGATGCCAATGGACAGGTGGTTCTGGAATCTGGTGATGGAGCGATTTCTAATACCACTATCAAAGGCGGCGTCCTCACGGCCAGAGCCAAAGATGGAGTGGACCTCATCAATGGCAACGAAGGAGATTTGATCATCAATACCATCTATGCGTCCGAAGGCGATGTGAAGCTCAATCTGAACAAACAGAGCTTGGTGGCAGAAGATGGTAACGATGCGAATGATGAAGAAACAGGCACCACTTACATCAATGTAGAAGGCGAAAACATCACCATTACAAATGTGAAAGACATCAAGGGTGAAAGTGAATCTAATTCTCTTGGCATGAAAGTGACCGGTCGTGCGGACAAAGTTGGAAGCATTACGGCTAAAGGTTTGGATAATGCCAATGTGACGATTTTCGGCGAGTTGAAAGAAGGCACGGTAACCGATATCAATGCCAAGAAGGCAACGATTACGAACCGTGGTCATATTGCCGGTGGTACGTTTACTGGCAGCGATTCCATGACCATCTACAATGCACCGAAGCACGAAAGCCCATCGGCACCGGCAGGTACGATTTCCGGCGGCACCTTTACCGGTGGCACTGTAGGCGTGGATAACCGCTCGACCATCAGTGGTGGTGAGCTAAAGGCCGACAATGCACTGACGGTAACCAATGATGGTAACATTTCTGCGGGCACTATGACATCTACCAATGATATATTGACGCTCATCAACAATGGCACTATTTCTGATGGGACCATGACAGCAAAGAATACCCTTTCTATCATCAACAACAAGACCATCTCTGGCGGTACCTATACGTCAAACACTGGTGATGTGTCTTATGAAGATAAAGATGCTAGCAGTATGATTTCTGGCGGGCATCTGATTTCTAAAGTAGGAAATGTGAATGTTACTGCTAAGGGCGCACTTACGGTGGATACCATCCAGGCAGCGCAAGGTGCAAAGATTACGAGTGATGGTGAAGGTGAGGCGATTCTGAAAGAAGTCACGGCGGGTACGATTGATATCGATGCCAACGGTTCTGTTCATAGCAATTCCCTAACGAGCAACACTGGCGATATGACCATCAAAGCCGGAAAAGATATTTTTGTGGCAACCGCTAGTGCCAAACAAAAGGCTACCCTGGTAAGTGGCAATGATTTGACGATCACAGGAAGTCTGACCACCGAAGAAGAGGCAAAGCTGGAAAGTGGTCATGATATGAAACTGGAAAAGGTAGAAGTAGGTGCACTTGAAGCAACCACCAAAGGCACTGGTTCTATCACGGGGACAACATTGACCAGCAAGACCGGCGATATGAAACTGACGGCGGCGAAAGATGTAACCACAGGAACCATCAAGTCGGCCAATGATGTGAATATGACAGCAACGGCAGGTACGTTGAAGGCGGATGTTATTTCCAGCAATGCCAATACAGCTATGACCAGTTATGACAATATGGTGATTGGTAAGCTGACTTCAATTACTGGCAAGGCGGATTTGACTTCGCAGACAGGCGATGTGAGCGCGGACATACTGGAAATCGAGAAAGCACTTTCTATCAATGCCAAGAAGAATGTGAAACTTCGTCAGTCCCAGTCGGTTAGCTTGAAAGCAACCGCAGAAGAAGGCAATATCGAAGCAACCGTAAAGGATGCAAGTATTTCTGCTGGAGATATCGATTTGACTGCTGGTGACAGCATTCGTATTTCTGACAAAGAAACGGTGAATAAACTCACTGGCGTGGATACGTCGCAGGTCGCTGGTGCGGTATTCGGTAGCGGTAACGGGGGAAGTCTCATTACTGGCGAAGGAAAGGGCCATGATTTCGATGTGTCGAAGAAGGGCAGTGCGCGTTTGACTTCTTCCACTGGAAATATCAAGATAAAAGCGAAGAAGGTGGAAGCCGATACAATCCAGGCTGGTACGAAAAAGATACCGGGAGCCAATCTCACTGTGTCTGCGGACCATATGGGTATCGATGATTTGACCAGCAATGCGGCTCGGTTGGATGTGACTGTCACTGGCAAAGATGGCACGACACAGTCGCGTTATGCGGGCATTCATACCACGTCTGATGGGGATGTGATTATGAAGGATAGTCAGGTGGAACATCTGAATTTCACCGGCAAGGATCGTATTGGTCTGGAAAATACCGCCCTTGGTGGGGACAGTGTGATAGCAACTGATAAGGTGACGATTCGGTTGGATAAAAATCCGTCTCGCCCAGTGGCCGAAGGCATGGGTCGTCTCTTTGTGAATGGGCAGGATATTACCAGTGATAGACGGTTCACCGATGTACGAAATGGGATCACGCTGAACGGACAGCGTTTCCCTGAAACGGCTACGTCGGTGATGAATAAGAGTCTCTATGGCAATGATTTTCTTGGCAAAGATGGCAAGGCCAAAGAAGAACGAGAGGGGCAGGACCAGAAACGAGAAATTTTCTTCGCTCCGATTACCGATAGAGAATCGTATCAGACGGTGAAGTAGGAGATCATTTCGGTGACTGGTGACTAGGGGCTAGAAATTAGTAGCTAGGTCCTAGGAAGTAGGAAATGGTGTTAAGTTGTGGTTTGTGTTAGTAGGAATGATTCTGCTGTGGTTACAAGCTGCTCAGGTTACTCAAGTTGCTAAGGTTGCTCAGGTTTCTCGAATGAGATGATAATGCTGGCAACTAGGAGATTCTGCAACAAAAAGCTGAGTTGCCATGAATTAAATCATGGTGACTCAGCTTTTTGTTGGGACTGTTCATTTATTTATCGCTGTGGTTTAGGGGGTAAGGGTTGTATTTCTGCATATAAACCTTAAACCTATGGTGCAAAGATGTTTCGTCTGCTTGAATCTGCTCGGACGTATTATTGCACTGCCTTTCCAGATGTCGCCAGCAGTTCTGCTTTATTGGTGACGTGGAATTTGTGGCACAGTTCTCCTACGTGGTAGCGGACGGTGCGGGGAGAGATGGAAAGAATATCTGCGATGGCGGCGTAGGTTTTGCCTTGGGAGAGCAGTTCTAGGATGAGTTTCTGCCGATCTGATAGGTCTGGTAGGTGCTGCAGGTTTTTGTCCGCCACCAGCTGCTGCATGTATTCGTAGTTGGTGCGTCCGGTGATTGTTGGAAATTGTCCTTCTTGTTTCATGGCAGTCCATGGGTTGGAAGTATGGATGTGAACGATTTTCAGCTGCCCTTTTTCGATGTGGTACACCATGGTGCAGCGTTGGTTTTCTGATAGAATCAGTCCGCTGTCCGGCGGGGTGGAGAGGGGAACTTCACAAATGACCAGGTACACGTAGTCGGTGATGGCCTGGGCGGTGTATTTTCCTTTGCCTACGCGAATGAGGGGCACTTCTTTCATATCTCTCTGGTGGCTGTACGCGACGAGGGCTTCTTCTAACGAGTGATAAATTTCCCCTTCGGCCGCACCAATCCAGCTGAAATTTTTCTCGGAAATCCAGCGGGGCAGGTCTTTGGGGTGGATGCTTTTTTCGTAGAAGCCGTGCATCATCATTTCGGAAATACGGGCGGCTTCTTTGAGCCAGTATTCCTGGGTTTGGTGGGTCATGGAAATCACCTCTTTCGAAGGCAATGAGGAATTAGGAATG
Organism: Dialister sp. UBA734; assembly: GCA_002297935.1. Classification (GTDB taxonomy): domain Bacteria; phylum Bacillota; class Negativicutes; order Veillonellales; family Dialisteraceae; genus Dialister. The sequence goes on along the minus strand of DBLC01000138.1, from coordinate 12,542 downwards.
AGGAGTGAGGAATGAAGGTAGCGGCGCACAATTTATAAAGTACCATAAATCTTATTTTTTATTATAGCGTAGAACGGGTGTTAATGCAGAGAAAATAGGTTATTATTCTGCTGCATATGAGGGATAGTCATAGAGTATTTGGCGATAGTGACAGGGGTATAAAAGGTTATAAAGGGTTATGTGATGGAATAACCTTTATAACCTTGACTTCGGCGGGAGTTATTTTTAGATGAGATAAGTGGTAATGAAATGAGGATAACCTTCCATAGGAAAGAAATCATGAAAGTTAAAGCTGCTGCTTACATCGATGTGGTTTTCTAACTATGTTATAATGAAGTCACAGAAAACAAAGGAGGCATATCACTATGTTTAAAGAAATCAAACCGGAAGAATTGACTTGGAATCCATTTACCCAGATCGGCAAGGGCTGGTTCCTGGTGACGGCGGGAGATGAAAAGAAGTCCAATACCATGACTGTCAGCTGGGGTGGTATGGGTGTTTGGTGGGGCAAGGATGCGGTTACCGTTTACATTCGCCAGAATCGCTGCACCAAGGAGTTTATCGACAGCCATGATACCTTTACTGTATCTGCTCTGCCGGAATCTTTCAAAAAGGAAATGGGCTACATGGGCTCTCACTCTGGTCACGATGGAGATAAATGGGAAGCAACCGGTCTGCATCCTTATGCTGTAGATGGCACCGCTGGGGTGGCAGAAGCCGATGTGATTCTGGTGTGCAAGAAGATGCTGGAAACGAAGTTGGATGAAACCACCTTCTTGGATAAGGATATGGAAAAACGCTGGTACGATGGCAAAGAAGCCGGCAATTTCCATACCATGTATATCGCATCGATTGAAAAGGTGCTGGTGAAGGAATGAGGAGTTAGTTGTGGTTCCTTAGAGGCAACGAATAAAATCCGCTAGGTATTGCAGGTTGCCCAGGTTACTCAAGTTTCTCAAGGCGCTTAGGTTTCTCGAATGTGCTGATAAACGCTATCGTTATTAGCTCATTCGAGAAACCTGAGAAACTTGAGAAGCCTGAGCAACCGGAGTGTCCTGTAACTTCTAGCGGATTTTTAGCAATTTATACAAATCCCTATATCGTTGCTCTTATTTCCACTACAAAGAAGCATGGAAGCTTTTTTCCATAATGATGACCCCCCCCATGAATCGGCAGCAGCGCTTTTCATATATCCCGAAGGGTATACTAGCTCTAGGCTCGGTCGTCACAGGCTGAACATCAGAAATTGGTGTTTTTGCGTCCATGCTTCTTTATGTGGTTTTTGCTTTCAGCTTTTCAGCGGGCCCGCTTCTGGCTGGGATAGGAAATAGAAGTCCTAAATTTTCACGTAGCTAGGAAAACGCTGATTTAATCAAAGAGTTTGGAATTATAAGAATTTTTATCCAAAGCATCGT
>DBLC01000138.1:10164-11037 GCA_002297935.1 Dialister sp. UBA734 | reverse complement strand
TTAAATCAGTGTTTCCCTAGATTTTGGAAATCCAGTCCTTAAGGTTTGTGTACCCTGGCGTTCCGTCCTCTGGTTTCGTGATCCGGAAAGGTTTCTCTTTTTCCTCTCCAGCTATATAGTAGAAATACGGTGCCATTTCGGAACATGTGAATTGTATTTCTAGTTACCACTGGTCACGAGTTTTTTACTTCCGGGGATTGGCCTTGGCTTGAAATTCTTGGACATCCAGGCGATATACGCTGGTGTGAAGAACCATGGCGTCGGTGATGGTCCAATCTTTGGGAGAATAGTGTTTCATAAAGAGAGAAACGGTTTGTTTCTTTTCTTCCCTGTCAGTGATTTCTGTCACGGTGCCGCTTCCGATGATGCTTTCGTAATGGCTGGTGAATTGAGAGGGATCAGTTTCATTGGGAACCAGGGCACCGCCGTTATCTATTTCAAATCCTACAGACGTTCTTTTTGTCAGAATGTCATGTTTGAGTCCGGCTTGGGCACCATGGAAATAGAGTGTCAGCTTTCCGTTTTCGTAGGTGAAGCTATAATTGACCGGTACTACATAGATGCGGTTTTTATCGTAAAGGCCGAGACGAATAATGGTATTTTGCTCTAGCATTTGGCGGATAGCCGTTTCTGATGTGATGAGACGATCTTTTCGGCGCATAGGGGTTGTCTGAGACATAGTATTTCTCCTTTCAAATTATAACTGGCGATTTGTTACTATAGTATGATTGTATCATGCCTGTCTTCTATTACGGAAAATAGAAGACAGGTATTTTTGTATGGATGGAAAATTTGGTATGCTATGTATGGAGTAGAATGAAATTGGAGCGAGTGGGGATGACTTCGCTTGCGGTTACAGGTTACTCAGGTTTC
>DBLC01000138.1:0-10041 GCA_002297935.1 Dialister sp. UBA734 | reverse complement strand
AGACTCTTTGATTAAATCAGCGTTTCCCTAAGGCTGCTCATGTTTCTCGAATGTGCCAATAGACCCTAACATTATCATTCGCATTCGAGAAACCTGAGAAACTTGAGAAACTTTGGCGCAAAGGAAATCATCCTATGTTTGATATAAGAAACTATACATTCAGAAAGGAAATACAATGACTCTACTGAAATATATCGTCGGCGGCGTGGTACTGCTGGGTGCTTTTGGGTGCTGGTTTGTGTCCCAGCCGCAGATGGATCCGCTCATGACGGAAACGCGAAAAAAGAAAATCGAGGCGTCGCCTCATTATGTGAATGGAGAATTTGTTCCTATGCATCCCCATGAGGCAGTGAAGCCGACCATGGATTTTTGGAAGGAATTTTTATTTCCTACCCCAGGGAAAACCATTCCTAAGGATAAGATGGTTGTCAAGAAAACCGATTTGAAATCTCTTCCTGCTGAGGAAGATGTGGTGATTTGGATGGGCCATTCTTCTTTTTACATGCAGCTTCATGGAAAGAAAATTTTGATTGACCCCATCGCCGCTACCTATGCGTCGCCGGTTCCGTTGATTGATAAAGCCATGGACGGAAGCAATGTGTATGGCCCAGACGATATCCCCGATGACATTGATGTGATGGTGCTGTCCCATGACCACTGGGACCATTTGGATTATGATTTCGTTCGCACCATAGAACCGAAAGTGCATCACGTGGTGACCGGTCTTGGCAATGGGGGTTATTATGAAAAATGGGGTTATCCGGTCGAGAAAATTCATGAGGAAGATTGGTGGACGCCGGTAAAAATCGATGATACTTTGACCGTGTGGGTGCTGCCGACCCGCCATTTCTCTGGACGGCTTCTTCACAAGAACCAGACTTTGTACGCCAGCTTTGCTTTTGAAACACCGGATAAGAAGGTGTACTATACAGGAGACGGCGGGTATGATGACCGGTTCCAGGAAATTGGAAATAAATTTGGTGGCTTTGACTTGGCTCTCATCGAAGATGGGCAATACAATACTGCGTGGCCTACGGTGCATATGATGCCAGAAGAAAGTGCCAAGGCAGGAGAAGAATTGCACGCGAAAGCAGTCATTCCTTGTCACAATGGGAAATATCCCCTGTCTGATCACACCTGGAAAGAGCCCTATGAACGAATCACCGAAGCCTCGAAAGGCGCCTCGTACCAACTGCTGACGCCCAGGATTGGAGAAACCGTAGAAATTGGTGGAGACAATTCAGGACTGCGGGAATGGTGGAAGGAAATGGAATAGAATGTTTTGGTGACTGGTGACTGGTGACTGGTGACTGGTGACTGGGATTTTAGGGATTGGTAGCTAGGCCCTAGGGATTAGGCGATGCTACGAAGTTAAGGATTTGAATCAGTAAGCACGATTCGTTAGAAGTTACAGGTTCTTAAGGTTCTAAGGGTTCTTAGGTTTCTCAAATGTGCCTATAAACGCTAGCGTTATCATCTCATTTGAGGGCTATGAGAACCTTCAGAACCCTTAAAACCTTAAGAACCCTTGTCACGAAAGAAATCATCGCATATTTGGCTTCACGTAATGGCAGGACTTACAATGGAGGAATCACTATGTATACATCGGAAGAAGTATTAGAAAAATTACAGACCGGAAACGCTGCGTATGTCGCAAGTGGTGCTTTTGGTGGAAATATTTCCTCTGTCCGGCGGAAGGAGTTGTCGGACAAGGGACAGTCTCCTATGGCGGTGGTGATTGCCTGTGCGGATTCTCGCGTGGTGCCGGAAGTGATTTTTTCCTGTGGATTGGGAGACCTTTTCACCATTCGTATCGCCGGCAATGTGATGGACGCCCATCAAATGGGTTCAGTGGAGTATGCTGTAGCGCATTTGAAAACGCCCTTGGTGGTGGTTCTGGGCCATACCCATTGCGGGGCCGTGGCGGCCGCACTGCACGGAGAAGCAGATGGGCATATCAAGTACATCACCGATTCCATTCAGAAAGCCATTGGAAAAGAAACCAACGAATACCAAGCCTGTGTGCTCAATGTGAAAGCAGCGGTACAAGAGATTCATGATGCCTTTTCTCATGAATCCGATCCCCTCTTGCAGCACGAACAAGTCGTAGGGGCTGTGTATGATATAGAGACGGGACGGGTTTCTTTTTTGTGAAATACGGCAACGATGTGAGTGCGTAATGCGTAGTGCGAAGTGCGTAATGAAGGAAGGGGCGCATAAAAATTTGGAAGCGCCCCAATACCCTTTTTTATAAAAACTCACGGCGCTTTATAAGTTGTGCGCCGTACCTCCATTACGCACTTCGCACTACGCATTACGCACTCAACGACTAGCGGTAAAATTGATTGATTTAGATAAGAGGTAGAAGCAATATATGAAAGTAGACATGACCCATGGGCCGATTGGACGAAAGACGCTGACGTTTGCGCTCTTTCTGGGCGTGACGGGGCTTTTGCAGCAGCTCTTTAATGCCATCGATACGGTGATTATGGGACAGTTTGTAGGAAAGGAAGCCATGGCGGCAGTGGGAAGCAATGCGCCCATCGTGGGGCTCATGGTGACCTTTTTTATCGGTATTTCCTTGGGCAGCAATGTGGTGATTGCCCAGTTGACCGGGAAGCGAGATGCCGAAGGGGTCTCGCGGGCGGTTCATACGTCGGTGCTCTTTGCTTTCCTGTGCGGTCTTGTGATGGCATTTATAGGAGAATGTATCGCCGAACCGCTGCTGGACTTGCTGCAAGTGCCGGAGGATATTATGGCTTTGGCTTTAAAATATCTGAAAATCATATATCTCGCCATGCCGGGGATTTTGATGTACAATTTCACGTCCGCTATTTTCCGAAGTCAGGGAGATACCCGGACGCCGCTGGTTTGTCTTTTGATTTCCGGCTGCATCAAAGTGGTGATCAGCTATGTGCTGGTGGTGCATTTCGGCTTTGACGTAGGCGCCGTGGCGATTTCCACTATGTGTGCCACCATTTTGAGCTCCTTCATGTTGCTGGCCCTTCTGGTACACACGAAAATGGCCATCCGGTTGCACTGGCGAAAGTTATCCATCCATTGGGATTTGCTGAAAGAAATCCTTCGCATTGGTTCACCGGCGGGGCTGCAGGCGGCGGTGTTCTGTTTGTCCAATATTGTGATTCAGACCGCCATCAATAGCTTAGGCACTGATGTGGTGGCCGCGTCGGCAGCTGCCTTCAATCTGGAAATTCTGGCATACATCTTCGTCAACGGTTTCGGTCAGACTTGTACCACCTTTGTGGGACAGAATTACGGTGCCGGGGATTTTAAACGGTGCCGGAAAGTGGGAATCATCACCAGCTTACAAAATCTGGCGGTTACCGTGGTGATTTGCGGTGTCATTCTCTACTTCGGCGTGCCGCTGCTGCAGCTCTTCAATGAGGATGCGGCGGTCGTGGCTTATGGGGTGATTCGTTTGAAATATATCCTTTACGCGGAACCGCTTAACTTAGTGATTGAAATGATTTCTGGCTTTATGCGAGGCTTCGGGAAATCCTTGGGACCGGCCCTCATCGTGTGCGGCGGCATTTGCGGTTCCCGCTTGATTTATGTGTTCACCATCTTTGCGGCTCATCCGAACTTTGATTGCCTCATGGCAGGCTATCCCATTTCCTGGCTCATTACGGCAGTGGGACTTACGGCGCTTCTTTTTGTGACGAGAAAACAATATTGTAATGGCAATTAGGAATGAGGAATTAGGAATGGTGGTGGCGGTGCACTAATTATAAAGCGCCGCAATATAATTTGTTAGTGACTGGTGACTGGTGACGGGTGACGGGGCGGATGTTTCTCGTGAAACATGATGTAGGCGGAATCGGTTTTAGCGGATACCCCCTTCCTCAGGAAGGGGGCAGGGGGGATAGGAAGACGAAGAAGAGTTGTTAGACTAGCCGTTAGAAAGGACGCCTAAACGAGTAGAGGGGAAATGGCTTTCATATTGCTAGAGCGAGCTATCCCCTGGACTTTTCGCTACGCTCAAGTCCTATCCCCTTCCAGCGGAAGGGGATTATGAGTAAATGATGATGGTAGCGTTTATAGGCACATTCGGAAACCCTTAGAACCCTTAGAACCCTTAGAACCCTAAGAACCTTCAGAACCTTTAGCAATCTGCAATTTCTAGTCCATAGTCCCTAATCCCTAACTCCTCATTCAAAAACGATGGAATCTTTTCGTGGTTCCATCGTTTTTTCAATGCTATAATACTTGTGGAAGTTATGAAAATTTTCAGGGCTGTCATTTCTGGAGGAAGCCATGGATGTGATCGAGCGGTATCCTAGAGGTTGTCTTTTTCTAGCCGTGGCGGTGGCAGGCAGCTTGTCTTGGCTCTTAGCGGGGACCGGGTGGAGCATCGTGCTTTTGGCACTCCTTCTGCTGGGGCCTGCTATAGAAGATGCGCGGAGCGGGTATATTTCTGATGGCTGGTCTCTTTTACTGGCCGTTTCAGGAATCATTACATCCTGGCAGGCGGGGCATGGGATGGAGAGTTTGGCTTCGGAGATTTTTCTATTGGCTCTGTACGGCTTGCTGTATGTCATCAAAAAAGACGCTGCTGGTATGGGAGATGTTATTCTTTCCGCTGCGGTTTCTCTATGGCTCACGCCGGTATTTGCACTTCTATTTCTTTGGCTGGCTTCTATGTTAGCTTTGGTCTGGTGTGGATGGGTATATCTACAAAAAAGAAATACGCACAGGAAGGGTGTCCGCTTTGCTCCTTTCCTGGCACTGGGAGGAGGGATCGCCTATGGACTGCAGGAAACGGTGGGGCTTTCTCTCTTCACGGCGCTCTGGCTTTTTGCTGGTTGAAGCCTTGGCGGTGCTGCTTATTCTGTCGCTCGCTATGGGAGTGGCAGTGCCGAAACTTTGGGATTGGCAGCAGGAGCGACAGCTCGATATGGCTGCCGAAGAAGTGGCTGCCGCCATTCGCGAGACAGAAACCTTGGCGAAAAGCTATACCGATCGGTATGGAAATATTACGGACAAAGTGAATTTCCATTGCGGCCCTGCCAGTGATGGGCTCGTTTCTTACTATGCCAAACGAGGCACCACTCGGGTCAGTCCCAAAGGCAATTTGCCGAAAAATATTACCACCAACGTAGTGCTGGACCTGACGTTCCGCAAAGATGGTTACGCAGGAAACAGCACGAAATATACACAAACTTTGCAGACCCGTGACGGCAAGCACCGGCGGCTCATCACCGTGGCGGCCTATACGGGACGAGTGAGGATAGAGAAGCAGTGAATCATATAGACAGGTGACTGGTAGACTAGTGACTGGTGACTGGGGTTTTAGGGATTAGTAGCTAGGCCCTAGGGATTAGGAAATGCTTGTTATCATTGAATCAACAAGTATTTATTTTGTAAAAATTTACATGGACATGGAATGTTCTATGTGATTCGTATAATGAAAAATAGGTTAGGATCCTAACAACAAACAACTAACAACAATGGAGAAAGTGAGAAAGGAAAATTTATATGGCTGAGGCAGAAAATATATCAAAAAAGAAGGAAGAGTGGAAACAGAGAGACAAAGGAAAGTGGGGAAGCCGTAAGACCGATACGGATACCATGATTGTGACCCGCATTCCACCGCAGAATATTGACGCGGAGAAATCGGTTTTAGGGGCTATGCTCTTGGATAAGGATGCCATTTTGACTGCTGAGGATAAGCTCACCGCCGCTGATTTCTACCGGGAAGCCAATTCTATTATTTTCCAGGCCATTCTGAACCTGGCCCATCGAGGTGAACCGGCAGATATTTTGACGGTCACCGAAGAATTGAAGCGTATGGGACGTTTGGATGATGTAGGCGGCGTGCTCTATGTGAATGAATTGCCGGCCAATGTGGTGACCACCAAAGCGGTGGATCGCCATGCGGATATTGTGGCGGACAAGGCGAAACTGCGCCGCCTTATCGATGCGGCGGGAGTCATCACCGATGAAGCCTATTCGGAACGGGATGATGTGCAGGATATCACCGACAACGCGGAAAAAACCATCTTGGCAGTGACCCGGGATGAACGGCGTTCTGACTTTACGTCCATCGGGGAAGCGGTGCAAAATGAATTGGAAGAAATCACCCGGAAATTTAAAAATAAAGAATCCATCACCGGCTTAGCCAGCGGCTTCCCGTCGCTGGATGCCCTGACCAGTGGGTTCCAGAAGGGGGATTTCATCATTGTGGCTGCCCGCCCGTCTATGGGTAAAACGGCGTTCGTGCTGAATATCGCCAAGAATATGAGTATTTCTTCCGCCCATAAACACGTGGCCTTCTTCTCCTTGGAAATGTCGCGGGAACAGTTGGTACAGCGCCTTCTTTGCTCCACTGCGTTGGTGGACAGCTCCAAACTGCGTACCGGCCGTATCACCACACAGAAGGAATGGGACCAGCTGGCCAATGCGGCCAGTGTGCTCATGGATGCGCCGCTCTTTATCGACGACACGCCAGGGGTGTCGGTGTCGGAAATTCGTTCCAAGTGTCGCCGCCTCAAAGCGGAACAGGGGCTGGACATCATCATGATCGACTACTTGCAGCTCATGCAGGCTAAGAATACCGCCAGAAATAACGACAATCGCCAGCAAGAAATTTCTGAAATTTCTCGTTCTCTGAAAAGTCTGGCCCGTGAACTCAATGTGCCGGTCATCGCCCTGTCCCAGCTCTCTCGAAGCGTAGAAGCCCGGCAGGACCACAGGCCTTTCCTGTCAGACCTTCGTGAATCCGGTTCTTTGGAACAGGATGCGGATATGGTTAGCTTCCTCTTCCGCCCGGCTTACTACGACCGCGAAATCGAAGACGATGACCCCAGAAAGAATGAAACCGAAATCATTCTGGCGAAAAACCGTAATGGCCCAGTTGACACGGTCAAACTCCACTTCGCCGGTCAGTTCACTCTCTTCTACGAAATCACCAACCAAGAACCACCGCCGGATATGATGTAACTTCAATGAGGAATGAAGGTGGCGGCGCACAAATTATAAAGCGCCGCGAATATATGATTGGGTGACTAGTGACTCGTGACTGGTGACTAGGGAAACATAATTCTAGTCACGAGTCACGAGTCTACCAGTCACTGATATAAAAGGGGGATTTTATATATGGACTTATTCGGAAATGAGGACCCCGAGGAATATGTGGCTCGGCGGCAGCGGGAGTTGGCGGAACGGAACCAGGCTGCTGCAAAGGAGAAGGAAGGGGCTTCTTTTCATAGCCACGAGGAATTGAAAGCAGCCATTACGTCCTGCGAACGTTGCCGGCTCCGGCGGGAGGGTGGTTTGGGTCCGGTGTTGTCTACCGGTCCATCGGATTCTCCTTTGATGATTGTCGGTGAGGGGCCTGGCGGGGTCGAAGATGATTACGGCGGCCCCTTGGTGGGACCGTCGGGACAGCTTTTGGATAAAGCGTTGGCTTCGGTGGGCATCACCCGGGATCATGTGTATGTCACCAATATCGTGAAATGTCGTCCTCGGGGCAACCGGACGCCTACCATGGAAGAAGGCCATTTTTGTGGCTCCCTTTGGCTCATGCAGGAAATCCAGTTGGTACAGCCGAAAGTGATCATCGGCCTAGGCAAAGTGGCACTTCGTTTCTTCCTGGGAAGGGAAGCCGGGATTATTCGCTCCCGGGGCCACTGGATTGATTACCACGGCATTCCGGTAATGCCCACCTTCCATCCGGCCTACTTGCTTCGTCAGACCGGTCGGGGCTTGGTAGAAGCCAAGTGGCAGGTGTACTACGATTTGAAAGCCGCCAAAGAACGAGCCGCCGCAGCGTGCCCCGATTGGGTATGGAAAAGCGAAACTCCGCCCAACCTGTTGGAGATGTTGGCGGGGGAACGGGAGAGACGGCATAGAAACATGAGCATGTAAATGTTTTTAGCAAGGTTATTATTCTGCTGATTTCTTTTGCGAAACAAGGAGCATATACCGCTTGGTAAAGGGTTATTTATTCTGTTGATTTCGCAAATTCAACAAATGAAAAACACCGCTATCAACAAGGTTATAAAGGGTTATGACATTCTATGAAATAACCTTTTATAACCTTGGTAGTAGCGGTATTTTTCTTTGTTATACTATGGGAATCAGTAGAATGAATAACCTTTTGAAAAAACGTTACGGGATACTTGACACAAGCGAAATTCTCGAATATCCCCCTGTATCATAACGTGATATAATGAATGAAATATCTTCTGGAAAAGGAGTGGCATTATGGTAAGAAAAATCATGATGGCGTTGGCTTTAGGGGCGGCTGTAGCCATGGGGAATGTGGCAGAGGCAAAAACGGCGGAGCATCCGAAGGTGCTTTTGGTGACAAAGGCAGAAACGACGGAAACCGCAGCATCTGCCAAGGCAGAACCAACCGTAGAAACAAACAAAGTGAAAACAACAACGGCTTTGGATACGAAAACAGAAAAGACGGTCAAGAAGCCGGCCTTTGAAGATAAGCGGATTGAAATCAATTTGGCTAGCAAACTTTTGACTTTGTATCAGGGCGATGTGGGGATTCGTATGTATCCTATTGCACCGGGGAAACCGTCTTCTCCTACGCCGGTGGGACGCCGCAAGGTGGTGGATATGGAAATGAACCCCACTTGGATTGATCCGGATTCGAACACACAGATTCCTTCGGGTCCCGATTGTCCGCTGGGATACCGCTGGATTGGTATCGGCGGAAATTATGGGATTCATGGCACCAACGTGGCGTCGTCCATCGGTTCCTATGCGTCCCATGGGTGCGTCAGAATGTATGAAGCCGATGTGGAAGATTTATTTGCCCATATCGTGAAAGGCATTCCTGTAGATATCATTTATGAACGATTGGTGGTCGAAAAAGCACCGGACCAGACGGTGATTTACTATGTCTATCCCGATGGATACGGCAGAGAAAATCTGGACGTGTCGGATGTGAAAAAGAAATTGGCCGCTTTCGGCGTGGCTGGCTTTGCGGACCCCGATGATATCCAGCATGCCATTGCGATGGCTGACGGGGTGCCGAACTATGTGGCCAAAGTGTATGATCTCTATGTGAAGGGTCAGAAACTGGACGCCCATGCCTATGGCAAAGATGGACACATCTATTTGCCAGTCATGGCCGTAGCACGGGCCGCTGGCATCAGAGCCGAATGGTCCCCCAACTGGAAACGACTGAATACCGTGTACGGCACCGCCAATGGCATTCCAAAAGGCAACGCCCTCTACATCGACGCCGCCGATGCACCGACATTGCTGCATCTCTCTGGAACACTGAACGAGAAGTGCGAATATCATTTGGAATAAAAGGGTATTGTTCTGCGGATAACTTGTAGAAAACAAAGAGCTTATATCGCTTGATAAAAGGTTATTTATCCTGCAGATTTCGATTATTGAACAAAGTAAAATACCGCCAGCAACAAGGTTATAAAGGGTTATTTCATAAGCATGGCATAACCTTTTATAACCTTGTTGCTAGCGGTATTTTTCGCTTTGAAATAGAAGTTATTTGCAGAGTTATAACCCTGATACTAGCTATATTCTTTCTATGTTTGCTAAAGAAATCTGCAGAATAAATAACCCTTTATCAAGCGGTATATGTTCTTTGTTGAATAGAAGGGGCAGCAGAACAATACCCTTTTATTTCTTTCCTTCCATCATCTGTCTGATTCGTTCTCTCCGTCGTCTCGCCGCTTCTTCGTCTACGATGATATGATGGCCGGCGGCGGTGACGTATTCGTTGCGTTTGATTTCCGATGGTTTGGCGATGCCATGTTTCTTATAGTCGAAACTGCTGCCTAACGCGCAACTAGCGCAGTCTTTTCCTTGGGAACTTTGGTACAGACGGTATAAAGAATAGCCGAACCAAGCGGCAATCACAACAATGATTGCTCCGGTGAGCAGTGTATTCATGGTAGATTCTCCTTTGTGAAAATATTTCTCAATATCATTATAGCATAAAGGCAGTGAGAAGTGAGGAGTTAGAAGTGAGAAGTGGTGGAAGGGGCGCACAAATTCAAAAGCGCCCCTTATTGTATGAAGAAAACCCCCGGT
>DBLC01000009.1:2951-3903 GCA_002297935.1 Dialister sp. UBA734 | reverse complement strand
TGTGGAAAGGCCGCTTATTTTCCTCGAAATAAGTAGACGACAGCCGGTCTCCGATCACCATATCCGCCTTTCCTTCCAATACCAAATCCACCATCTGCCGGGCCGCTTCGGCCGGATAGGTATCATCCCCATCGGTCATAATGTAGCAATCGGCATCGATATCCCGAAACATGGAACGAATCACATTGCCCTTCCCCTGCCGATACTCTCGCTTCACCACTGCCCCCGCGCGGGTAGCGATGTCCCCGGTACCATCGGTGGAATTATTATCATATACATATATGGTGGCTTCCGGAAGAACCCGTTTGAAATCCTTCACCACTTTTTCTATAGTCAGCGCCTCATTCCAACAAGGAATGAGAACCGCAATTCGATTCATGGAATCACCTCATTCTGTTGCGACTTGCACCACAGTCTCTCATCTCGACCAGAACCTTTTTTCAAAAAAGTTCCTCAGGTTACTCAGGGTTCTCAAGTTGCTCAGGTTGCCCCCAATGTGCCTATCAGTGCTAGTAGATTCATTTCTATACACTCAACCTTTTAACTCAAAAACTAACTCTTACAGTTCAAACTTCCCATCTTAGAAATACCATCTTACATCGATTCGCTCTGGCATCTGATGACATGTAGCTCATCCATTCGTGTTCTAATAGGCACTAGAGGTTTCATAGTAACGTCATTTCGACCGATCAAATTTGTGCGAAATGAAATAAAAGAGTTGAAATGAGATGTGCCCCTGAGTGGAGAAATCTCGCAGCACCAGCGGTAAGGGCTTGATGACACAGTTCACGGCAGCTCGTTAGAGCTGCTTTTCTCGCTTTGCTCGAAATAAGGTCTCACCGTTTCGATTGGAAACAGAAAGCCCTTCCCGCTAGTGCTGCGAGATTTCTCCACTCTCCTACACATCCAGTTTCATACCTTCTGCAACATCAAGCACAAATACGACCGGTCG
>DBLC01000009.1:1769-2928 GCA_002297935.1 Dialister sp. UBA734 | reverse complement strand
TTTTCTTAACAATAGGATGGCATGGAAAAGTGAAGTCTTACAGACTTACTATTAGTATTTAAAATCATCAAATCCCATTAATGATATCAGGCAAAATCATTATTCGTAGATGGGAAGTTTGAGTCGCATAAAATCATTACAATATGCCCATTATTATACTACATTCTTTTTGGTTGTAGAAAATAAAAAGGATGCGTCCGAAGAAACATCCTTTTTTATAAAACAGTAACTAAAGCACGATTTCCTAGTCACCAGTCACTANNTTCAAACTCTTTGATTAAATCAGCGTTTCCCTAGGCCTTACTCGTGATATGTTAGAAAAAGAGAATCCGTAGAATCATACCCTTTTAAACTCGCGGCGCTTTCAAATTTCATGCGCCGCCACCACCATTACGCACTACGCACTTCGCATTACGCACTAATTAGAACTTCACTCCTCTTGCCACCTGATCTTCCTGTCCATAGAAATATTCCGTATGGTCCACCAGGACTTCGGTTAACAGACGGTTGAAATCTTTTTCTTTCATATGTTCTCCAATAACGGCAAAGGAGTAGTTTCCTACCACCCAGCGGGCTGCATAGGAATCTTTTGCAAATTTAGCAATATCCACACCGGTCTGGCTGATGGTTTCCCGTTTCCAGTTGCCTGTATAGACACCGCTGATATCCTGGCTGGAAGGCGCATCAAATTTCTGCGACCGAATGGTCAATTTTCCCTTACCACCCAATTTATACCGCACATCGGCCATTTGTCCGCTAATAGAAGAAATAGCTTCTACTTTATATTTTCCCCCAAGAAAGGTGCCTTTTGGTAAAATCAAAGGCCGGAATCCGACTACATTTTCCAATTCCGGCATGGTCTTGTATTCCACAATCGGATTGGGCATGCCAATCAACGGTTCTTCCTGGGCAGAACTTCCAAACACAGGAACCAATACAGCCGCCCCAATGCAAGCCGCTGCTACGATGCGTTTCCAGTTATTTTTCATATCAATCACCTTTCCTTTGATTTGTTGTTGGTTGTTGGTTGTTGGTTATTGTTACAATGTGCCACCAACGATGGATTTATTATATACTATTTTTGACCTAAAGTCAATTTGCCCCAATAATGACATATATTCTGCTCTGGTTTAGGGTTTAAGGTTTAGGGGTTGTATGT
>DBLC01000009.1:0-1740 GCA_002297935.1 Dialister sp. UBA734 | reverse complement strand
TAAACCTTAAACCCATAGTCCAAAGATATTTTCATGAAAGTATATATTTCTTAGTGCCCATTATAACTTATTAGGTATCAAACAACCAACAACTAACAACCAACAACAATATAAAAGCGCCATGAATAGATTTCTCCATTCACGACGCTTTCCCGAGTCACCAGTCACAAGTCACAAGTCACTCTTATTTACTTTCTTCCAATTCTTTCTTTGCTGCATAGGTTCCCGGCTGGGCCATCACTTTTGGCTTTTTCAGCTGGTTGTAGGCCTGGATCATCATGGCACATTCCACACGTTTCTTCTGAATTTCGCAGGTGATGTGATATGGCTTATGAATGTCCCCAGCGAAGGCTTCGTTGTTGGCGTGGCAGCCGCCGGAGCAGAAGAATTTGGCCCAGCAATCCACACATTCCGGTTTACTGAATACATGATTCATACGGAAATCATGCATCATCTTCATGTTTTTCAGACCTTCGTACACGTTGCCGATAACATAGCCGTCACGACCGACGAACTGGTGGCACGGATAAATGTCCCCATTCGGTACGACAGCCAAGTATTCATGACCGGCACCGCAGCCACGAAGACGTTTCGGCAGGCACGGACCTTTCCACAGGTCCATGTTGAAGTGGAAGAAGAAGAATGGACGGCCTTCTTCTTCTCTCTGGATAAAGAGTTTCGCCAGTTTATCATATTCTGCTTTGACCCGCGGCAGGTCTTCTTCTTTGATGGAATATTCCGCCGTGTCTTCGCCCACGACCGGTTCCATAGAAACTGCCGGGAATCCTTTGTCCAGCATATCTTCTACATCGGTGGTGAAGTCCATGTTGTAACGGGTGAAGGTACCGCGAACGTAGTATTCTTCCCCATTTCTATGAGACACGCAGTACTGCAGGTTCTTCACGATCTGGTCATAGGTGCCTTCACCATGAACACCAGGACGCATGCGATCGTGCATTTCTTTACGGCCGTCCAAAGACAGAATGAGGCTGATGTGGTTGTCGGTCAGGTATTTCACCTTTTCCTTGTCCAGCAGCATGCCATTGGTGGTGAGGGACATCTTAATTTTCTTATGATGTTTCTTTTCCTGTTTATGCACATAGTCAATGGTCTGCTGTACCACGTGCCAGTTCATCAGCGGTTCACCGCCAAAGAAATCCAGTTCGCAGTGTTCTCTCGGACCACTATGGGCAATGAGGAAATCCACCGCTCTTCTTGCCACATCAAAGCTCATGAGCATACGCCACTGGCCATAGCCGCCCTGGCCGGCAAAGCAATACTTGCAACGCAGGTTGCAGTCATGGGCAATATTGATGCACAGGGCTTTGATAATGGGCCGATCTTCGATGGCCATTTTGTAATTGGGATCCATGGGAGCAAACAGCACCTGTTTGGCAATGAGCTCATCCAAGTCATCCATGACTTCATTCAGTTCCGAAACATCATAGTCCTTGGACAAATTGGCCAGAACCATGTCTCTGTTTTTGCCATTGTAATATCCCAGCACGTTGTATGTCACATCATCCACCACATGAACAATCCCGCTGTTCACATCCATGACGATATTCATACCATTCTGCTTGAATCGATGAATCATGGGCTTAATGTTGTAATCCATGAAATACTTCTCCTTTATTAATACAGTGCGTATGAAAAGGTAATACTTTTCAGCTAAGCGAAATCTGTAATGATTTCTTTCAAGACAAAGGTTCTTAGGGTTCTAAAGGTTCTAAAGGTTCT
>DBLC01000005.1:9727-10309 GCA_002297935.1 Dialister sp. UBA734 | reverse complement strand
ACCTTCAGAACCATTAGAACCTTAAGAACCTTTATAACCTTTTGATAAGCACCTTTGTGCTAGATGAACGAGCACAGATATGCAGAATAATAACCTTTTCCTCAATTTCGTGCATATCAAATGAAACTAGCGTCTATCCCGCATACCGCTATTCTATCAAACTTTGCCCATCAAAAAAAGATAGGCCCATCATTTCTATCCAGCTGAAACAATACACCTATCTTTTGTTGTATGTCAAGTAGATTATTTGGTAAGAGTGCGTAATGCGTAGAGGTTATAGGTTGCTCAGGTTCCTAAGGTTGCTCAAGTTACTCAGGTTTCTCAAACGTGCCACTAGACGCTATTGTCAGCATCGTACCATCATTTCGACCGGTCGTATTTGTGCTTAATGACGCAAAAGATGAAACCGCTTGATGATAGCTAGTGCCCGAAATGACGCTAGACACGTATGGTAAGCACATAACCTTCTATACCCCTTTATCCCCCTGCATCACAATGTTGTTAAGTTAAGCGAAATATGTGATGTTCCCTTCCGTTGGGAAGGTTCTTAAGGTTCTAATGGTTCTGAAGGTTCTCACGGTC
>DBLC01000005.1:3438-9664 GCA_002297935.1 Dialister sp. UBA734 | reverse complement strand
ACTTCCAGCGAAATCATACCTATTAACACAAATCCTTAACTTAACAGCATTGCCCTGCATCAAGCGAAGCCACTTATATGTTAAAAAACAGAAATTAGCAAAATTATAACCTTTAAGAAATGGGTATTGGGGCGCTTCCTAATTTGATGCGCCGCCACCACCATTACGCACTACGCACTTCGCATTACGCACTAACCCCACTACCGATTCACCACGATATACCGTCCATTCCCCACTTCTTTAATATACCCTTTCAGCTGTAGCTGCAAGAGAATCATGGTGAGTTTTACCACCGATAGACCGGACTGTTGAATAATTTCTTCTGAGGTAATTTCGTTTTCCACGGTGCAATAGCGATAGACCAATTCTTCTTCCAAGGTAAGCGGTTCCAGAAATTGTTTCTTTTCTCCCGTTTCTTTTTCTTCATTCCAGCCGTACTCGGAAAGAATATCTTCTACGGAAGTGCAGCAGATGGCGCCGTTTCGGATGAGCTGGTTTGTGCCTTTACAAGACGGAAGCCAAATGCTTCCCGGAATGGAGAAGACATCCCGCCCTTCTTCCAAGGCGAAATCGGAGGTAATAAGAGAGCCACTTCGTTCGGCTGCTTCCACCACCAAAGTGCCGCGACTCATGCCGGCGATGATTCGATTTCTGGCGGGGAATTGGCGTCCCAAGGGCGGCGTGCCTGGTGGGTATTCAGAAATCAGGGTGCCACCAGCGGCCACCACTTGCTGGAAAAGCTCTCGATTTTCCGGCGGATAAACTCGATCGAGGCCACACGCCAGGACCACCACGGTCGGCCCCTGCCCTTGCAAGGCCCCACGATGGGAGGCGCTATCGATGCCACGAGCGCCGCCGGACACCACGGTCACACCGGCCTGAGCCAAGCCTTTCGCCATTTGCCCCGCTGTTTCTATACCATAAGCCGTGGCCTTTCGGGAGCCTACAATGGCAATGGTCTTTTCCCATTCTGGTACGGCCCCTTTGTAGAAAAGCACCGCCGGCGGGTTGGCGGTGTCACGCAAAAGAGGAGGATAGTCCGAATCCTCCCAAGTGCAAGCGCGAATATGCAATTGAAATAATTCCTCTCCCAGCCGCTCCGGTTCTACGTTCCTGCGATAGGCAAAAAACGCCGCTTCCGTTTTCGGCGGCAGCAATTTGGCTCCATGGATATCCTCCTCGGAAGCCTTCCACAAATCTTCTGGAGTATTGAAATGCTCTAAAAGCTCACGAATATGTTTCGCCCCCAACCGAGGGCAGCCCGGTAGTGCTGCAGCGTAGATGTCCATGGTGTTACCTCTTATAAAAAAACAATATGGAATGCGTAGTGCGAAGTGCGTAGTGCGTAATGAAGGAAGGGGCGCACAAAATTTAGAAGCGCCCCAATACCCCTTTTTATAAAGTAAGCCGTTGGCAGCAAGCAACAAGCAGTAAACGATATCTATTTCCCTGCTACTTACTGTTGAGGAAACATCGATTAATCATTTACAAAATCGGCGAGCATATAGAAACGGACTGTGCCGGTAATAACTCTTCTCATATAAAAGCAATTTGGTGCGCTCGCCGCCACCATTACGCACTACGCACTTCGCATTACGCACTAAAGTAACTGGTGACTAGAATCGTATTTCTATTCCCAGTCACGAGTCACCAGTCACCCTTAGCACTCTAATAACCTCTTACCTCAAATACTTCGCAATGGTCTCAAAAAGCACTTCTTCTTTCAGCGGCTTGGTCAGGTGTTCATTCATGCCAGCGTCCCTGCTCCGCTTCTGGTCTTCCAGGAACGCATTGGCTGTCATGGCAAAAATCGGAACTGTCTTAGCATCGCTTCGTTCCATACGGCGAATGGTACGGGTCGCTTCCAGACCACCCATGATGGGCATCATGATATCCATAAGAATCACATCAAAGAAGCCTTCTTCGGACTGGGCAAACAAGCCCACCGCTTCTTGTCCGTTGATAGCGGTAGTCACGTCCAACCCTCGGTATTCCAGTATGAATTTAGCGATTTCCATATTAAGTTCATTGTCTTCTACCAGGAGAACTTTGCGTCCTTTCAGGCACACATGGTCAGGCTTTTCTTCTATTTCTTTTGGTACTTCTTTCGACAAATCCACGTCCAACGGCAAAAGAATGGTTACCGTGGTTCCTTCATGGAGTGTACTATCCAAGGTAATGGTGCCGCCCAGAAGTTCCACCAGCTGCTTCGTAATGGCCAGCCCCAATCCTGTACCGGTATAGGTGGTACGGGCGTCCTGATTTTCCTGGGCAAATGGCTCGAAGGCTTTTTTCAAGAACTCTTCGCTCATACCCTGTCCATTGTCGGTACAAGTCATCTGGAAAAGCGCTTTTCCGTCTTTATACTCTTTCTCGCAAGTGGTTAAGTGAATCTGACTTCCTACAGGGCTATATTTCACCGCATTGCTGGCAACATTCTGTAAAATTTGCCGCAGGTGTACAGGACTTCCCAACAGGTGATGATGCTGGATACCCCCTTTATCTCTTATGAGTTTGATCCCTTTTTCTTTCGCCTGAGGCTCTATAATATTTCTAACATCTTGAAGCAGCTCACATACATCAAAAGGCTTGTGCTCCAAGATGACATTACACGATTCCAGCTTATTCATATCTAGCACGCTGTTTACCAGGTCCAGCAAATACCCGGTCACATTTTTCATCTTATCCCGGTACTCTTTTTGCTTCTCCATGTCATCGGTGAAATGATCCGCCATGGTCAGAAGGCCACGAATCCCATTGATGGGCGTGCGGATGTCATGGCTCATGCGACGGAGGAAATCGGTTTTTGCCATATTGGCCCGTCGTGCTTCTTGCGCAGTCTCCCAGAGTTTCTGCTTGTATTCTGCTTCCATCTTTTTTTCTGTGTCAATCTGTCGCACAATATAAAGCACGTGAATAGGGCGTCCTTGGTCATCCCTATTTTTCACTACGAACCGAGCCAAATGCCAGGAACCATCTTTGGCCTGGTATTCCGCTGCAATAGCCTCCGCATCGGATTCCTGCTTTGCCTGATTGAGCCGTTCCGCCAGAGTAGACATATCCAAGAATGCTTTCATCTTTTCGTGGTACTCTTTATTCACCACAGTCTCTACCGCCTGATGAAACACTTCCTGGGTATTTCCATGCTTGCCAGTGAGCCGGTGCATATCCTCGCCAGAGGAAATTTCTTCATACGTTCCATCCTGTAAATTCATCTGATAAATGAGCCAATAGAACTTACTGATAGTCCCCACCAATTCACTGTTAAACCGCGCCTCTGCCAGAGCATTTTCCAGTCGAATTTGCTGTTTTTCCTGTTCCATCAGGATATCATCGATATAGCGATACCCCATGACCACTTTGAAACCATCCAAATCCTTAAGGCGCACCATTTGCACCTCAAAGCAGGATTTTCCTGCTGGATTTGTCAGCACCCGGAATCGATACACAAAACGATCATGGTTAGACAAATAGGATTTCAAATAGGAAGGACTCATCTTCTCCATGAAATCAGGGGCCGATTCTTTGATGACAAACCGATCATAATATTGCTGCAAGCGAAAGAAATAAGAATGCATTCCGTTAGAAAGTTTTTTCACAAAAGTCCCTGTATTGGTATGGGGATCACATTTCAGTGCCTCTAATTCATCGGTGTCAAGATCACAATAGTACACCGACGTATAGTCCACGCTCAACGCATCTAATATTTCTTTTTCTTGATGTAATTTCTGAAGAGATTGTTTCAAAGAAGAGTGCTTGGCTTCCAATGCATCTACCAACATTAAATTGGCCTTCAGCCCTCCGATATACCGTGCCACAGATGTTAGCACACTTACGGAAGTATCCATCATATCCAGTGATGGGTTATCAAGTCCGATATAGCCATTGAACTTCCCGGCAGTAAAAGCAGGAATCACCACCAAAGAATGAATATCCTGCCCATCAAAGACGGCATATTCTTCCGGTGCCTTTTCTTTTTCTGCATCCCAGTCTAAGGAAATAATCGGTTCCCCTCGCCGCAGTTTCGGCGCCCAATGGGGTAAATCCGCCATATGGACATCTTGCATGATATCCATGGTGGGCATGACGCCCTCTCTCACCCATTCTCCGGTCATACGAAGAATTTGTTTCTCTTCTGATGCCCAACCAAAAATATAAGCTCTATCGGACTTGGAATAGGTCCCCAAAGAAGCCATCAAAGCAGGAAGCTCAGATCTCATTTCATGTACATTAGTCACATGGTCAAAGGCCACCAAATTGCCTAGAATGTCTCCAATAGCAGACAATGCCTGCTGGGCCTCCCGGCCTTTTCTTGCCAACTTAGCATCTTCCAAGGCGGCTTCCAGTTCTCGCTGTTTATTTTCCAGCTGTTTCTGGTACTGCTCTTCCTTGTACTTCGGCGTCAAATCAATGGCATAGGTGACGGCACACACATCGCCGGTCACTTCATCGGCATACATGATGATATGGTGCTCCACATAGAGAGAATGGATTCCATCACAAGACACCGTCCAATGCCGATGGGACACATGAGACAGCCCCTCTTGGAAAGACTGGAGCAAGTAGTCCCGAGAGAAAAAATGTACAAAATTCTCTCGGCTATCCATGACTTTATCGCTCCAATACTTGACCATATCGGAATAGGGGGCGTTTTCCGGAAAATGGATTTTCTCGTTCAGATTGTACAGCTCGCCATTCTGCCGACACCACACATGGCCGGGAATCACATTTTGGGTCAAATTGATGGTATTATAAAGCACCGCACTATCTACCAGTGCGTGTTCTAGTACATCCATCTTCCGTCCCATGGTTTGGCTCATCATAGCATATACCTCACTGCTTGCTTGCTTGCTTGCTTCCAGATTGTAATTTTTCCTCGGTCATTGTGTCAACCCTTCTAGAGTATATTTGGCTCACTTAGTAGTAATCATAGATATGTATGATATCTATCTCACATATCGTAATTTTTCTTTATATTTTCTTTATTATATGAGAATAAAAGACATTTGACAAGAAAAAATTGAAAAATTAAAGGAAATACAGGTTACATAGGTTGCTCAGGTTTCTAAGATTACTCAGGTTGTGTAGGTGAAGGGTTCTGAAGGTTCTAAGGTTTCTCGAATGTGACTCTAGCGGTATTCGTCATTTCGACCGATCGTATTTGTGCGAAATGGAGAAGAAGATATAAATAGATTTGGATCCCTGAGTGGAGAAATCTCGCAGCACCAGCGGTAAGGGCTTGATGACACAGTTCACGGCAGCTCGCTAGAGCTGCAAGATTTCTCCACTCTTCTACACATCCAGTTTCATACCTTCTGTATCATCAAACACATATACAACCGGCCCCCATGACGAATACCACTAGAAGCACATTCGAGGTCCCTCAGAACCTTCAGCCCCCTTTGAACCTTGAGCCCCCTCCGCAACCCGAGAAACCTTAGCAACTTGAGCAACCTAAAAAACTTATTTTTAATCATTTGACATTCCATTGATTTTTTGATATATTACTCATAGGCGAGGGCGAAGCCCCTATGGAGGGATCCCAGAAAAATACATAGGACCCGCTTCGTTGCATTCCGCTTACCGATGGTGAATACCATACGCGCGCCGGGAAGTACAAATCCCGTCCTGAGGGTAAGGAAGTCTCAATGTATTTCTTATCTGTACAAATGAATATCCGCCCAATCACAGATCATCCTGGGTGTGATTGGGTTCCGAGAGAATAAAAATCCGCTCCGGAGAAAAGAGTACGCATATCTGGCCTAGAAGTTCTATGCGCTACCTCTTCTTCGTGTGCGGATTTTTTGTCATTTGCAATGCAAATGACAATGAGTAATGAGGAATTAGAAATGAGGAATGGTAGTAGCGGCCCACAATTCATATAGGGGCCGCCCAATTAAATCTTCAAACTCCTGCATATAGTCACATTATATTCTACGAGACTTATAGAATACTGTTAACCGTCAACCACCCCATCTATGCCTTTTTCTTCTACATTCTCCCCTTCTCCATGCCGTTTGCATATGCTTCATTTCTTTCATTGACGAAACGAAAAAAGAGCCGCAAAATAGAAATAAATAGTGAGTGGTTCATTATTCACTTTTGAGAAATAAGCGGTATAAAACTCGTTCCCCCTTGAAGAAGGGGGAAAACAAGGGGGATAGACGCTTCTAGCGAGGTGACACATCTTGTTGGACAATTCAAACAATGAACTATCATCCGCTAG
>DBLC01000005.1:726-3340 GCA_002297935.1 Dialister sp. UBA734 | reverse complement strand
CGATGCTTTGGATAAAAATTCATATGATTCCAAACTCTTTGATTAAATCAGCGTTTCCCTAGTGCTGATTGTGTCCCTCTGGGCCACTCTATCCCCGACTTCGCCGCTCCTTCTCCAAGGGGCCACGCGCTAGTGCATCTACCATTTCTATACCAAACGACAACTTGTCAAATCAAATTTTCCAAGAAACCGTTTTAGTAATTGTTGCGGGTTATCAGGATTCAAACAACCAACAACTAACAACCAACAACTATAAGGAGCCCCCTATGACCACCACCGCATTTGGCCGAAAAGGCGAAGACCTGGCTTTGGCCTATTTACAACAGAAAGGCTTTCGCCCGGTGACTCGCAATTTCCGGAGGACCCATGGTGAAATCGATCTCATCATGGAAGATGGCAATACTTTAGTTTTCATCGAAGTGAAAAGCCGAACCAACCACCGCTATGGGGAGCCCAAGGAAGCGGTCACTCCTTTCAAGCAGCGGCACATCCAATACACCGCCAAATCCTTTCTATACACCCACCACATCACCAACCGCTCCATCCGTTTTGATGTGGTAGAAGTGATGATACACAAAGACGGTAACGTACTATTTCATCATATAAAAAATGCGTTCTCTTAAATGCGTAATGCGAAGTGCGTAGTGCGTAATGGTGGATGGGGCCCACAATTCATATAGGGCCCCAATACCCATTTTATATAACTTATTGTTCTGCTGCTGGTATTGGTAAACCTAATGCTGCCATCTTAGGTTAAAAAGTTTATGTGATTTCGTTAGTTTCATAACCCTTTATACCCCTTTTAACCTTTTGCCGAGCGTTATCTTTTCACATTGAAATAAAACAAGTCAGTAGAATCATAACCTTATATATTCTGCGGCGCTTCCAAATTTTATGCGCCGCTACCTTCATTACGCACTACGCACTACGCATTACGCATTACGCACTTATTCACCCCTATTTCCAACAAGGAGAAACAATATGTATGCGGAAGTCCATGGTTCCACCACCTTTGGTCTCAATGGGTTCGTGGTCAGTGTAGAAGTAGATATCAATAAAAATTTCCCCGGGTTTGATATCGTTGGCTTGCCCACCACGGCGGTCAAGGAATCGAAGGAGCGAGTCCACTCTGCGATCCGAAATTCAGGGTATCATTTCCCTCTGGACAAAGTGACCGTCAATCTGGCGCCGGCGGATTTGAAGAAGGACAGTTCCGGCTTGGACCTTCCCATCGCCTTGGGCCTGTTGGCTGCCAGCGGCGATGTGCCGAAAGAAGCCTTGGAGGGCATTCTTTTCGTAGGCGAATTGTCGCTGAAAGGGGAAATCCGTCCTGTGCCAGGCATTTTATCTATGGTACTGGCCGCCAGAGAAGAAGGAATTTCCAAATTCATCATGGCCCCAGAAGTGACCAATGAAGCTCTGCTTTGTGAAAATATCACCGTCTACGGCCCGAGAAATTTGCGAGACTTGGTAGAATTTCTTTGCGGAAGAGTGCCCCTCTCCCCTGCCGAACGACATGAACGCCGTGAGCATATCATGAGTGATGTGGACTATGCGGAAGTGCAAGGACAAATCATGGCTAAGAAAGCTATGGAAATCGCAGCCGCCGGGGCCCACAATGTACTTATGACCGGACCGCCTGGTTCCGGAAAAACCATGCTGGCCCGTCGCATCACCACCATTTTGCCGCCCATGAGCCGCGAAGAAGCGTTGGAAGTGACAAAGATTTACAGCGTGGCTGGCCTGTACAAAGCAGACGACATCATTCGAGAGCGCCCTTTCCGCAGTCCCCATCACACCATTTCCATGGCCGGACTCATCGGTGGCGGCTCCATCCCCCGCCCCGGCGAAGTGACCCTGGCCCATCGGGGCGTGCTATTTCTGGATGAACTGCCAGAATTTCCTAGAAACGTGTTGGAAGTCTTGCGGCAGCCATTGGAAGACCGAGAAGTCCATATTTCCAGAGTAAACGCCGCCTTCACCTATCCCGCCGATTTCATTTTGATTGCCGCCATGAACCCTTGCCCCTGCGGCTATCTGGGTGATCCCGAAAGGGAATGTACCTGTAGCGATGGAGAAATTCGCCGGTACGGACAGAAAATCTCTGGTCCTCTCCTTGACCGCATCGATTTGCATGTATCAGTACAGCGCCCCAAGTACAGCGAACTGACCGCCACCATTCAAGGCGAACCGTCGGAAGACATCGCCAAACGAGTGGCAGCGGCCCGAGAAATTCAAGAAGAACGTCTCGCCCGCTGGCATATGCAAAGCAACGCCCAAATGGGCCACCGACAGCTGAAAGAAACTTGCCAGCTCGACTCCGAAGGCACCGACATGCTCCGCATGGTTTTTGAAAAACTGCACCTGTCCGCCAGAAGCTACGACCGTATCATCAAAGTAGCCAGAACCATCGCCGACCTGGCCGGTTCTCCCCAGATCCAAGCAGAACACGTGGCTGAGGCCATTAGCTTTAGAAATATGATTCCGAAGAAGTGAGGTTTGGTGACTGGTGACTGGGGACTGGGGACTAGTGACTGGTAGCTAGTAGCTAGGCCCTAGGGATTGAGGTCTGAAGCAGATTAAGCATTAGCCATTACCCCCTTTCACTGAAAGG
>DBLC01000005.1:0-605 GCA_002297935.1 Dialister sp. UBA734 | reverse complement strand
GCCTGCCCCTTCCTGAGGAAGGAGCTATTCGGTTTTAGTATCAGTGATATATTCAGTGTCTTATTATTGACAGGAGGTCCTTTACATGAAAAAGAAAGTGTTAGCTGTATTAGCCGGTATGTTATGCATGGGAAATGTTGTCATGGCCGATCTGGCTACTGATGAAGGGTACCTTGGTGGCATTTGCCCAGGTACAGACACATCATACATTACAGAAATTTACGGTACCCCTGATGAAGAAACGCCGGCCAAATATACCGAAGCTTGGCAAGAATACACTAAACACATCAAATACGGGAATTCCGTTTCCTTCTACTGCACAGGAAAAAGTGTGAATGGCCCATTTGATGTAGTCATGATTCATATTTCCGCCAACAATGGATTTGCTACACCGCGAGGCATTCACGTTGGTTCCACCCGCAGACAAGTCCTTGCCGCCTATGGCCACCCCGATATCAATCAATTAAATGGAAAACACCTGTGGTATAACTTTAGAAATGGAGCAAACATGGTTTTCCATTTCAAAGGAGATATTGTTGAAAGTATCAATTTAGGATGGAATGCGTAACCTACTATAAAAAACGCCTAGGGAAACACTGATTTAA
>DBLC01000077.1 GCA_002297935.1 Dialister sp. UBA734 | reverse complement strand
ATCCGCGAATAGCGAGCTATGTGAGGATTTTCTTGACGACGCTTTGGATAAAAATTCATATCATTTCAAACTCTTTGATTAAATCAGCGTTTCCCTAGATACTAATCCCTATTTTCATAAGTAGTTTTCACGACTGACGCAAAAGGATAACCATACTATGCTCAAAATCCGTACCGCCCAATTAGACATCCAGCCGGGACAAATCCGGGAGAACTGGAAGCAAATAGAAAAAGAAATACAACTCGCCAAAGAAGAAGGTATGCACCTTCTGGTACTGCCGGAAATGTGTCTCACCGGTTACCTCATCGGTGACCTGTGGGACCAGAACGCTTTCCTCCAAGAAGCAGAAAGATACAATGAGCGCATCGTCCAAGCTGCCCAGGGGCTCACCATTCTTTGGGGCAATGTGTCCATCGACTGGACCAAAACCAATGACGACGGCCGGCCTCGGAAATACAACGCCGCCTTTGCCGCCCAAGAGGGACATTTGATTGCCCCAGAAGGAACCACCCATCCCTATGTAATCAAAACGTTGCTGCCCAATTATCGCTGCTTCGATGACCGGCGCTATTTCACATCCCTTCTATCCTATGCCAAAGAAATCGGAAGCACGCCGGAAAAAGAAATCGCCCCCTGCGTCCTCTCCATAGAGGGGGAAACCATCCGGGCGGGCCTTCTGCTTTGCGAAGACAGCTGGGATGAAAATTATGCTATGTCCCCCATGCAAATTCTGGCCGACAAATCATGCGATCTCTTTTTCAACCTGTCTGCTTCTCCCTTCACCTTAGGGAAAAACGAAAAACGGCACCGCATGTTATCCGCCGCCCTCGCCAAGCTCCATCTTCCCATGGTGTACGTCAATCACCGGGGCCTGCAGAACAATGGCAAAACCTGCTACACCTTCGATGGCATGACCGCCGGCTATGACAACGACGGGTCCCTCATCGCCGAGGCCGCTCCTTATGAAACGGCCCGCAGTACCTTCTATTTCACCAAAGAAAACAAACACCTTTCTGCCGCCACCGCCATGGCCCCTTACGAAGGAGATATGCTCCTTCCGGCCATGCGATACGGAGTCAAGAAATTTCTCGAAGCCATCGGAGTCTCCAAAGTCGTCATCGGCGTCTCTGGCGGCATCGATTCCGCAGTGAACGCCGCCCTCTACCGCTCCGTGCTGCCAGCGGACCATTTGCTTCTGGTGAACACCCCTACGAAATACAACAGCCAGATGACCAAAGACCTGGCGAAACAGCTGGCCGACAACCTGGGCTGCCCCTACCTGACCATTCCGATTGGTCACTTCATCGATGACACCGCCTCGGCGTTGGAAGGATTGTCCCTTTCCCCTCATGGGCAAGGGCAAATCCACCTCACCAGTTTCATGAAAGAAAACATGCAAGCCCGCGACCGCAGCAGCCGCATCTTGGCGGCCCTCTCGGCTTCCTTCGGCGGTATCTTCACCTGCAACGCCAACAAAACAGAAACCACTGTAGGCTACGGCACCCTTTACGGCGACCTGGCGGGCGCTCTCGCCGCTACGGCAGACCTTTGGAAATACCAAATCTACGACCTGGGCCGCCATCTCAACCAGTGGTATGGCAAAGATGTCATCCCCGAAGGTATTTTCACCGTGAAACCCAGCGCCGAACTGTCAGAAAAGCAAGACGTCACCAAAGGCCTGGGAGATCCTCTCATTTACGAATACCACGACTACCTGCTGAAAAGTTTCGTTGAGCCTTGGCAAAGAAATACGCCCGAAGATATTCTCTCCTGGTACATGGAAGGCACCCTGGAAAGCCACCTGGGATGCCCTGCCAAAGTAGCCGACCTCTTCCCTACCGCATCCGATTTTATTTCTGACCTGGAAAAATGGTGGAACCTCTTCGCCGGCTTCTCGGTGGCTAAACGCATCCAAACTCCACCCATCCTAGCCATCAGCCGCCGCCCCTACGGCTACGACCTAAGAGAATCGCAGCTGAAACCGTACTATACAGACCGGTATCTGGAGATGAAAGAGATGTTGGTGACTGGTGACTAGCGGCTGGTAGCTAGGGATTAGTAGCTAGGCCCTGTTCGTCGTAACTATAACAAAACAATTTCAATTATTAGAAAAACAGTAGAATAATGAGAAAAAAATATTCTGGCGTTCGGTAGTATTTGTGAGTGTTATGTGGTATATTGAATGTAGCGAAGCGGAAGCCCCTGTGGAGGGATCCCAGAAAAATACACAGGATTGTGGAAGCTGCAGTTCGTTACCAATGGTGAATACCATACGCGCGCCGGGAAGTACAACTCCCGTCCAGAGGTGGAGAAAATAAAAAACGATTTTCTCCCTTGTACAAATATATATGAAGTTCCCTTTCGAGGTGGATTCTCGGACAAGAAAACGAAAAATCCGCACCGGAGAAAAGTGTAACGACAGACGAGATTGCATAGTCTGTACCTTACCTCTTCTTCGTGTGCGGATTTTTTGTCGTTTGCTCTGCAAACGACAGTGAGGAGTGAGGAATTAGGAATTAGGAGTGAGGAGTGAGGAGTGAGGGTAGCGGCCCACAAGTCATATAGGGCCGCAGTTTTATATAGTGGGTACACGCCAGTTTTAAAATCCGTTCATGTTCCAATAGACACTAAAGATTTCATCGTACCGTCATTTCGACCGATCACATTCGTGCGAAATAGATCAGAAGGTATAAATAGATTTGGATCCCTGAGTGGAGAAATC
>DBLC01000044.1 GCA_002297935.1 Dialister sp. UBA734 | reverse complement strand
GATGTCCTACGGACCTATCATTAGCATTTAAAATCGTTATTTTCACTAGATACACTCAAAAGAAATCGATATTTTACAGGTGAGAATTTTACCTATTAAAAAAGAGCTATGAGCCAAAGACTCATAACTCTTTTTTTATCATGCCATCATTATTTCGACAACGCCATGGCCTTTTCAAAGGTTTCTTTGATACTTTCCGATGGTTCTTTATCCAGCAGGCTGACAACCACAATGGCAACCATGGAGAAGAAGAAGCCTGGAACCAATTCATACAGGTCAAACCAAGCGAACTGTTTCCAAATCAGTACCGTAAGGCCACCGACCAGAACGCCGGCGTACGCGCCTTTTAAGGTCATTCGTTTCCAGTACAAAGAAAGCAGCATGGTACCGCCGAAGCAAGCACCGAAGCCGGCCCATGCATAGGAAACGATAGAGAAGATGTAACTGTTCGGATCGGAGCCAAGGAATACGGCGATGGCAGAGACGAGAAGCACCGACAAACGACTCACACGAATCAAAGTTTTCTGCGAAGCGTTTTTGCAAAGGAATGCCTGGAACAAATCACGAGACACCGCAGAGGAAGTAACCAGAAGCTGGGAAGAACTGGTACTCATAATGGCGGCCAAAATGGCGGACCAAATGATACCGGTGATAAATGGGGTAGACAGGGATTCTGCCATCAGAATGAAGACTCGTTCTGCATTGGCATTTTCCAGCGGGGTGGTCAGATAGGCTTTGCCGATAACACCCATGGCAATGGCAAAGGAAAGAGACAGCAACACCCAAGTCATAGCAATGTGGGTGGATTTCTTCAAATCCTTCGCATCGCCGATGGCCATGAACTTGACCAGAATGTGAGGCTGACCAAAGTACCCCAGGCCCCAACCCAGAGAGGAAACCATCATGACCAGAAGAGCACCCATGCCGGTGGAATCAGGGAAGAAGGAAAAGAAATCCGGTCCTTCTTTGGAAAGGATTTCCATGGTTGGTGCGGTGCCGCCCAAAGCAAAGACAGCGGCCACCGGCACATACAGTACGGTAAAGAACATCATAGTGCCCTGAATCAAGTCGGTCAGTGCCACCGCAGAAAATCCGCCCAGGAAGGTATAGAATACCACCACGAAAGCACCAATCAAGAGAGACTGGAAATAGGGGATTCCGAAAATAGTATTGAACAATTTCCCGGCCGCTACAAAGCCAGAAGAGGTGTAGATGATGAAGAACAGAATAATAAAGAGAGCACAAATCAGACGAAGACCATTTCTTTTGTCTTCAAACCGATTGGAGAAATAATCCGGGATGGTGAGACTGTTGTCTGCTACTTCGGTGTAGTTACGAAGCCGTTTGGATACCAACAACCAGTTGGCCCAGGTGCCAATGATGAGGCCGATGCCGGTCCAAAACGCAGAAAGGCCATGCAGATAGGCATAGCCCGGCAGCCCCATGAGCATCCAACCGCTCATATCCGATGCTTCCGCACTCATAGACGTCAGCCAGGGTCCCAATTTACGATCCCCTAAAATATAAGATGACAGATTTTTTTGTTGTCTGGAATAATATAGCCCGATGCACATCATTCCTGCTAGGTATAGAACAAAGGCCAACGCAATTGGCCAGCTCCATTCGTTAGTAAATTCCATGTAAGAATCCTCCCCCTGCAATAAAAGTATATTTATTTATAATAATGTATTTCTCTACATATGTAAAGGAAAAATATCAATGGCGGTGAATATTGAACTTTTGCGTCAGCTGGTATATTTCTGCTAGAGATTACAGGTTACTTAGGTTACACAAGTTTCTCAAGGTTCTCAGGTTTCTTGAATGTGCTGATGACGATAGTGCTTATTGGCACATTCGAAAAACCTGAGCAACCTTAGTCACTTGAGAAACCTGAGCCACCTGTAATATCTAGCGGATTTATGCTTGCTACCACAAAACCGTAACGACACAACTTTGTAAAAACAACGTGACAGAAACAGCAAGAACTGATAAAATAAAATAGATTATTGTCATTTTTAAGTCGTTTAGTCAGTTGAGGTAAAAAATGTTTATCGATAGAGCGAAAATTATCGTCGTATCTGGGGCAGGCGGAGATGGTATGGTTTCTTTCCGCCGTGAAAAATATGTACCCCGTGGTGGTCCGTCTGGCGGAGATGGTGGCAAGGGGGGCTCGGTCATTGTCCGTGCCAACAGTGATTTGAACACTTTGATGAATTTCCGTCGTCATCGCAAATTTGCTGCTAAAGCCGGTGGCAATGGGGGTGCTAAGGAAATGTTTGGCAAGAACGCGGAAAATGTCATTGTAGAAGTACCGCTGGGCACTATGGTCTATGACAACCGCACCGGGGAACTCTTGGCAGATATGACCCAAAATGGACAGGAAGCCCTGGTGGTCAAAGGCGGTCATGGCGGTCGCGGCAACTCTCATTTCGCTACCAGTGCGGTTCGGGCGCCAACCTATGCGGAAAAAGGCGAACCGGGAGAAGAAAAAGAACTGCGGCTAGAACTGAAAGTCCTGGCCGATGTGGGCCTTCTGGGCTTCCCCAGTGTGGGAAAATCCAGCTTGATTCGTAAAGTATCCGGTGCCAGACCCGAAGTGGCAGCGTACCATTTCACTACCCTCACACCAGTCTTGGGCGTAGTCAATTTGGACTATGAAAGAAGTTTCGTCATGGCCGATATTCCAGGCCTCATCGAAGGAGCCAGCCAGGGAACCGGGCTGGGCGATGAATTCCTCCGCCATGTAGAACGCACCAAAGTGCTCATTCACGTCCTGGATGCCGCCGGAAGCGAAGGCAGAGATCCACTGAAAGATTTCCACATCATCAATAATGAACTGGAATTGTACAGTCCAGAACTGGCAAAAAAGAAACAAATCGTAGCAGCCAACAAAATCGACCTCATCGAGGATCCAAAGAAATTGGAAGAATTGAAAGAAGCCATCGAAAAAGAAGGCTACGATTTCTATCCCATTTGCACCCTGTCCGGTGAAGGCACTCGCCCGCTAATGGAAGCGGTATGGAAACTGCTGCAGGAAATTCCTGATGTTTCTTTTGAAGAACCAGAAAAAGCCATTGTTTACGAAGCACCGAAAGAAGAATTCTTCATCGAAGAAAAAGATGGGGTCTTCTATATCAAAGGTAAGCGGGTAGAAAAACTGGTAGGAATGACCGACTTTGAAGATTACGTGTCCCTTCGTCGTTTCGACAGAGCCTGGAAATTTATGGGCCTGGATAAATTGCTGAAAAAAGAAGGCATCCAAGAAGGAGATACAGTCAACCTGTATGGCGTAGAATTCACCTGGTCGGAAAATAGAAGTGAGGAGTAATAAATGGGTGACTAGTGACTCGTGACTGGCGACTAGGAAAATGTGATACCAGTCTCGAGTTTACTAGCATTTATCGCATCTAATATTTACATAGAAATAAGGAGAACACAGATGCTCACAAACAAGCAGAAACGAATTTTGAAAAGTATGGCCGTACAATTGCCGGCAGTGGTACAGATTGGGAAAGATGGCATGGGCGACAATGTCATTCAGAGCGTGGAAGATGTACTGTTGGCTAGAGAATTGATTAAAGTCAAAATCAACCAGAACTCCGATGAAGACATCCGCAGCACCGCCGCCTACTTGGCAGACCATCTGGAATGTGAAGTGGTGCAGATTATTGGCAGAAACTGCGTCCTGTTCAAAAAGAAAGAGAAAAAGTCTCATTTCGACGATATCATCTGATTGGGAAAAGTTTGATTTAGTAGGAATGATTCCGTTAGAAGTAAAAGGTTTCTCAGGTTGCTCAGGATTCTGAAGGTTCTCAGGTTCTTCGAGTGAGAGGATTAGGAAAATGCTAGGGAAACGCTGTTTTAATCAAAGAGTCTGGAATTATATGAATTTTTAACCAAAGCATCGTCAAGAAAATCCTTAAATAGCTCGCTATTCGCGGATTTCCTTTCCTCGTTTTGAATAAAAA
>DBLC01000076.1 GCA_002297935.1 Dialister sp. UBA734 | reverse complement strand
ATCAGTGTTTCCCTAGCGGAATCATTATATATTTCCTAATCCCTAGCTACTAATCCCTTATCCCTGATTTATAAAGCAGGAGGCTTTGCCTGATATGTTAAAAAATAAAATGAAGCGTTTGGCACTGGCGGTAGGGCTGGCCTTGTCCTGTGTGATGCCCGTCGCCGCCCAGGAGTTCATGCCTGTGTCAGAAGTGAAGGAAGGTATGCACGGGTATGCGAAGACTGTGGTGCAGGGCACGAAGATTGATACCTTCCGGGTCGATGTGCTGGGGGTCATGAAAAATAAAGGGGCCACCGGCGGTGACTTGGTGCTTGTCAAAGTGTCCGGTCCTGTGATCGATAAAACCTTAGGTATTGCCCAAGGCATGAGCGGTAGCCCGGTGTACATCAATGGGAAATTGCTCGGTGCCATTGCTTACGGCTTCCCTCAGTCCGAAGGGCGTATCGGTATGGTGACGCCCATTGCGGATATGATCAATCTGTGGATGGTAGACGATAAAAAGGCCAATACGTTGGTGCCGGACGCAGGGAAAGATTTGATTCCTCTGGAAACGCCGCTCATGGCGAGCGGATACACCGCTGGGGGCATGGATTTCTTGTCGGACAAAATGAAGGATTTCCATATGGTGCCCTATGCAGCGGCTTCGGTGGAAGCTGATAACACGGCGCGTCCGTTGGAAGCCGGCGGCGCCGTATCGGCCACTTTGGTGACCGGCGATTTGAAACTGGGGGCTGTGGGGACTGTAACCTATGTGGATGGCGACCATATGGTGGCTTTTGGGCATCCTTTCCTAGATAAGGGAAATTCCCAGTATTTCATGCATAATTCCTATATTTTCACCGTCATTCCCAGCCACAACATTCCTTTCAAGTTGGGCACTGTAGGGGCGGAAATTGGGACCATTAACCAAGACAGAGGGGCCGGTATCAGCGGCATTGCTGGTAAATTGCCTGAATCGGTGGCTCTCCACGCTACGGTGAACGATGAAGACACCGGAAAAATCAACAATCTCAATGTCCGTATGATTCAGAACGAAGCCATGCTTCCTACTTTGTCTGTCACTTCCATTTACAATGCCATGAGCAATACGCTGGACAGAAAAGGGGAAGGCACCGTTTCTTTCACTTATACGTTGTATCCGAAAGATTTGAAACAGAAGCCCTTCACTAGAACGAACATGTACTGGTCCTCCAAAGACATTGCGGAACGCAGTGTGGACGAAATGTACAATGTGGTCCGTCTCCTGGAACAGAACCGGTTTGAGAAATACACTTTGAGTCACATCAATGTGGACATGAATGTCACCAAGGAAAGAAAGACCGCCCAGCTCTTGGATGCGTCGGCGTCTCCGATTATCGTGAGCCCTGGGGACACGGTGTACATCCGCGCCCGGCTCCAGCCGTACCGGGGAGATATTTTCTACAAAGATTTGACCTTCACCATTCCGAAGGACCAACCTTATGGCGATATGATGCTGGAAATTCGTGGCGGCGGCGTGGTGCCTCTGCCATACTTGATTCAGCAGCAGAAATACAATTTAACCGATGAAATCATCAGTCGGCTGCAGACCTATAAAGATTTCAATGATTTGCACAGCCGTCTCATGAAAGAAGACCAGAATAACCAGATTGTAGCCGAAATCATCGACCCGGACATCAGCATGATTTCTAAAGATGAAAACGGAGACAAGAAGGCAGAAATTCAGGAAAAGAAACCAGCCGAAAAGCCGGACTATCTGAAAGACAGTGCCGCCAAAGAAGATGCGGAAAAAGAAGCCCCCAAGAGTCGGGTGGACACGGACTATGTGATTTTCGGTGATGGACAATTCACCTTCAAAGTCATGGCTCCCGCAGACCGGGATAAAGCCTTGAAGAAACTGGCCAAGAGCAAACAACAGGCTGTGGTAGAAATGAGCAACAAAGAAAAAGAACAGCTGGCGAAGGAAGAGAAGAAATAATTGTTATAAGTGACTAGTTAAGGGATTAGTAGCTAGGCCCTAGGGATTAGGGAAATATGACTCTATCCATAGAAATACTAGCCTTTATCGCCCCCGTCGGGGGAGATGCCGAAGGCAGAGGGGGAGGCACTGGTGGTATACTTCGCTATGAACATATCCAGCGTGCCCGGTCATGCCTGCTCCAAGCGGTTAGATATCAAGGTTCATAAGGTTCTAAAGGTACAAAAGGTTCTTAGGGCTCTCGAATGAGTCGATAGACGCTGGTGTTATCCTCTCATTCGGGGTTCCTTAGCACCTTCAGAACCTTTTGTCCCCTTAGAACCTTTATCCCAAAAGGAATTATCGCCTATTTCCCTAATCCCTAATCCCTAGCTACTAGCTACTGAGTCTATTGTAAGTGTTTATAGTGATGCACCAGCGGTGCATAAGTACAATGAAAGGAGGGCACCGGCGTGTCATTTTTGGAATCTTTGGGACGGTATACCATTGGTGTATTTCATCAACTCGGTGCGGTGATCCTTCTTTTATGGGAAGCACTGAAAGAAATCCGTGCCCTGCGCACCAGGGAGACCTTCAAGCAGTGTTTAGACCTGGGCGTGTTATCCTTCCCGATTGTGGCATTGACGCTGTTATTCACAGGCATGGTTCTTTCGGTGCAGATTGCCGGGGAACTGACCAAGTACGGCGCGGATTTCACTATCGGTGGCATTGTAGCCATTGGCATGGGCCGCGAATTGGGGCCTGTGCTGTGCGGTGTCGTTTTGGCTGGCCGCGTCGGTGCTGCCATCACGGCGGAAATCGGAACCATGCGAGTAACGGAGCAAATCGATGCGCTTCGGTGTATGGCCGTCAGCCCTGTAGGGTACTTGGTGGTACCCCGGCTCATTGCCTGTATGGCTATGCTGCCGCTGCTCAATGTATTTGGCGTCGTCATTGGTGTCGGCGGCGGTATGATTGTAGCATCTCTTACCCATGGCGTTTCGTCCTATGTATTTATGCATTCCATCCATGTGTTCTGCGTTCCGTCGGACTTGTATATCGGTGTCATCAAATCGGTGG
Organism: Dialister sp. UBA734; assembly: GCA_002297935.1. Lineage (GTDB taxonomy): Bacteria > Bacillota > Negativicutes > Veillonellales > Dialisteraceae > Dialister. The sequence continues at coordinate 10,562 of DBLC01000076.1, read as the reverse complement.
TATTCGGTATGATTGTGGCTTTGGTGGGATGTGACAGAGGCATGACTTGTACCGCTGGAGCGGAAGGGGTCGGTAAGGCCACCACCCAGTCGGTGGTCTATTCCATCATTATGCTCTTTGCAGCCAATTACTTGTTGTCTTCCTTACTTTTCTGAGGCACTGTATGATCGATATTAGGCATGTATATCAAACGTTTGGAAATCGGCACATATTAAAAGATGTCAGTCTATCTATCCAAGACGGCGAGACCATGGTGATTCTAGGGGCGTCTGGTTCAGGGAAATCTACGCTGTTGAAACTTATCATTGGCCTGTTACGACCGACTTCCGGGGAAGTGCTGGTCAATGGCAAAGATATGGCAAGGTTATCGGAGCAGGAGCTCAACGAAGAGCGGCGACATATGGGCATGGTATTTCAATACTCCGCCCTCTTTGATTCCATGAATGTAAAGGAAAATGTGGCTTTCGGCCTTCGGATGCATACGAAGTTATCAGAAAAAGAAATAGAAAAAGTGGTGCAGGAAAAGTTGAAACTGGTGGGATTGGAAGGCATCGAAGATTTGATGCCCTCCAGCCTGTCCGGGGGCATGAAAAAGCGTGTCAGCCTGGCCAGAGCCATTGCGCTGGAGCCGGATATCATCTTGTATGATGAACCCACCGCCGGCCTGGACCCCATTCGTTCCACCGATATTAGTTTACTCATTAGAAATACACAAAAAGTGATGCATGCCACCAGTGTGGTGGTGACCCATGATTTGAAATCTGCCGAAATGATTGCGGACCGGATGGCATTTCTCTATGAAGGGTCCTTCCTGGCGATTGGAAAGCCGGAAGAATTGTATGCATCGAAAGATGAGAGGGTGCGGCAGTTTATGAATGGACTGCCGTCGAACCCAGAGTTATTGAAAGAAGGTGATGCCTGATGAAATGGTCAACAGAAGCAAAAGTGGGTGCCTTTGCCCTGGTAGGGATTCTTCTCTTTGCAGGCATCATGATTCATTTGAGCAACATGGTGATTTTCGGGAAAAGCGGATTCCATGTGACCGGCTATTTCACAGAAGCCGAAGGCATAGAACCGGGCAATCCGATTCACTATGCCGGCGTAGAAGTGGGCATGGTGGATAAGATTTCCGTAGAAAATGGACAGGCTGTGCTCCATCTTCGTTTCTATCAGGATGCGGAAGTTCCGAAAGATGCAGAATTTTCCATCCAAACCAGCAGTGTCATGGGCGGTCGGTTTGTGAAAGTATCCGGTGGCCACCAGGAACGAGGCATTCTGGCCGAAGGAATGCAGGTGAAAGGGAAAGCCGCTCCGGGCATCGACCAGGCCATGGACAAAATGGATAAACTCATGACTTCTGCCCAAACTATGTTAGATGGCATCAATACGGTGGTGGGGGATGCAGAGTCCCAACGTCATGTGAAAAATAGTATACAGAATTTTGATGCCATTTCTGAGAATTTAGCCATCTTGACCGCCCAAGGCATTCAGACCGCCAATGAGATTCATGGCATTACCTCCCAAGTGAATTCCATGCTCTATCAATTCAATGGAGATGGCAAAGCTACCGCCGATGTTCGCAAAATTATGGACAATATGGTGGTCGCTTCGGAGAACGCCAAAGAAATTTCTGCCAATGCAAAAGATATTTCTGGAAAAATTAATGGATTTATGAACGGAAATCACAATTTAGATGTATCTGTTTCGGGCGAATTGTTATATAATACTAAGAAGGATGATTTTTCACCGAATCTGTTCTTCCGTATCGGCGGAAACTCCTATGGTCTTCTGGGGATAGAATCCATAGGGAATGATCCTGTATATGATGCCATGTTTGGTAAGACGAGAGGGGACTATGGCATGCGTGCAGGGATTATTCGTAATAAGCTCGGCGTAGGCGGAGATTATACAGTGAACAGATGGAAATTCTCTGCGGACCTGTTTGATCCGAATGACTTGACCGTTCGCGTCCGCAGTACCTATCGCCTGGATGACAATTTGTTCCTTACAGGCCAGTCCATTTTCCCGCACAATCATCGCGGCGGCGGAGAATATATCGGACTGGGGTATACCTATTAATGGAGTGTAAACCATAGGTAATTCATAGTAGAAATACATGATTTTAGTTGCTAGTTGTTAGTTGTTGGTTTTTAGTTATACTTCCAACAACTAACAACCAACAACTAACAACAATATCACTAGGTAAATGATTCCGCATTTTGCCAATGTATCTATCATACAAGAAGGGAAGAAACTTTATGAAGAAATATACCTACCGCGTGTTGGCGGCTTCTGTGATTCTGGCACTTTCTATGGGTGTAGGCGTAGAAGCCAAAGGTTCCGCTACGAAAATCATGACCGATCCAGTGATTACCCAGAAAGCCATTGCGGCACAGATGGATCAGAAAACCACTGATAAGACGGTGAACTTCAACAACATGCTCCTCCAGAAAAACTTGGGCGATGCCATTGCTGACGTAGCTGCTCCGGAAGCTGCCAACCTGGATATCGACCTGAAAGGCGCTGTCACCACAGCTATTCAGAACAACCGGGATATCACCATTGCTGAATTGCAGCGTAAAGAAGCAGAAGCTGATGTGAGCGCTGCCGCTGCTAAGAAGAATCCAAGTCTCAGTTATAGCTGGACTGGAAGCCAGAGCAAAGCAGAACTGGCTAGATTACAGAGAAATGACAATCGTTCCTATAGCCAGAGTCTGAATGTGTCTTGGCCGGTGTGGACCTTTGGCAAAGTGGAAGGAGCCATTGATGCGGCTCGCTATGCAAAGAACATTGCGGACCTGGATGTGTATAAGACCGAAGCGGACACCAAATTGTCTGCTGTCCAGGCCTATTACCAGTACCTGGAAGCCATCAAATTGGCTGATGTACAGGCACAGTCTGTGAATGATTATGCGAACCACTTGAACAACGTACAGCAGCAGTTTGATGCAGGCATTGTGGCTAAATTGGATGTATTGACTTCCAATGTATCTTTGGCCAATGCCAAACAGCAGAAGATTGCGGCCGACAATACCCGTGATGTAGCAGAAGCCAATCTGAATAACATCATGCGTGTGCCTATGAATACCAAGCTCAATGCCATGGACAAAGAATTCCCAGAACCGGAATTTGATCTCACCATGGACCAGGCCATTCTGATGGCCCAGAAATACCGTTGGGAATTGGTACAGGCTGACTATGGTGTGAAAGCAGCACAGGCATCTCTTCGTTCCGCTAAAGCAGGTTACCTGCCGACCGTTAGCGTAGGCGGTGGTTATGGTTGGAATGAAGCCGCTATCTCCGGATTTGACAAAGACAAATGGTCTGTTCAGGGTGGACTTTCTTGGAGCCTTTGGGATGGTGGTGCCACCCAGGCCTCTGTAAAGAAAGCTGATGCCGCATTGAAGGCAGCTCAGGAATCTTTGCTCCAGGCCAGAGAAAAGATTGAACTGGAAGTTCGTCAGGATTATCTGAATATTCTTTCCTATAAAGAACAGATTCGTGCGGCAGAAGCCTCTGTAGCACAGGCAGAAGAAGCCTACAAGATTGCCACCGTTCGCTACAGCAGCGGCGTAGGTATCAACTTGGATGTATTGGATGCAGAACTGCAGCTGAACACCGCACGCACCAATTACATCACCGCCCTGTATAACTACAACATCGGCCTGGCAACCCTGGAACACGCTATGGGCATCCCAGCCGTGATGCATCCGGAATTTGAAAAGGCAAAATGATTGATGATTTTAGTCTTGTGATCTGAATAGATATGTTGTTGGTTGTTAGTTGTTTGGAACCGACAACTAACAACCAACAACTAACAACATTTTTACTAGGAGCAAACTGTGGAAAGTGGAAGCAAACTGAAATGGTGGCTAAATAGCATAGCAGCGTTTATTTTTATCCTGCTTTGTATTATTTACCTGCTGATACGTCCGATTATCGTACAAAATCTGGAGCCTGTGCTGACAGAAAAAGCCGGAGAAAAAATCAATGGCACTCTCACATGGGACATGATGGATATCGACCCGAACTTAGATCTTTCCTTTACCAATTTGGTATTGAAAGACGAAAACGGGGAGGATGTATTAAAGTCGCCTTCTTTGACCATTGGCTGGTCCCTATCTGCTTTGTTTAATTACCTGCTGTCTGATGGTGGAGTGGCTGATGTGGTGAAGGACATTCATGTGGATGCCCCGGAAGTCCATCTCCAAGAAAAGCCCGATGGCACATGGAATGTACAAACCCTGCTGAAACCGTCTGATGATACAGACAACGGCACCTTTACAGGCCGTCTTCTCATTCAGAATGGGGAAGCGAAAATACAGCTTTCCGACAACAGTGCCTATGATTTTTCTGGTCTGTCTACCACCTTTGCGTGGGATGCGGATGGAAAGATCACCGGCCCCTTTGCAGGCCAGGTACTGGATAGCCGTTTTGATGGCAATCTGAATTTTACCAATACCAATCAGCTGGAAGTCAATCTGAAGACTGATCCGGTTTCTTTGAAATCTTTGCAGCCTCTATTGAATCAGTTCCCACAGGTATCACAAAAACTAGAAGTAAACAATGGGACAGGAGAAGTGACCAGCGCCAAAATCTGGAGAAGTGATGGCGCTGTCGCTTACCATGTCAAAGGTCATATCAATGATGCTGCTCTTCGCTATGAAAATTATATTCTGGCTGATGGAGCAGCCTTTTTTGATATTGAAAACGGACATGCTTCTATTTCCGAAGTCTCTTTGAAAATCAATGATCAGAAGTTTACCGGAGAAGGGGCCATCCACTTCGACATGGACGATCCGATTTTGCAAGGGCAGGTGACAATGCAGGATGTGGATTTGCAAAAGCTCTTACCGGACGAACAGGCCGCTGGCCGTGTATCTGGCGCAGTTTCTTTGTCTGGCACCGTAGGCAATCCCTTTGTTTCCGGGGAGCTGCAGGTGAAAAACGGCGCCTATGAAGCCCTCACGGTGCCCCAAGGAGCCATTCGTTTTTCCTATGGGGAGAATCAAATTTCCGTGCCCTACCTGATGGCCGATGCCATGGGAGGACACCTGGAAGGCCACGGCAGCTATGACATGACCTCAGGTGCTTTTGAAGGAAATATGTCGGCCGACCATATTTCCTTAGATGAAATTCCTATGGATACCCCCGTGACTGGTATCGTAAGCGGTCACGTCCTTGCGAAAGGTACCTATATCGATGGTCAACTGGCACTGCAGTATGCCACCGGAGAAGGGGAAGGCACCTGTCTTTCCTATGATACCTTCCAGGCAGGGAAACTCAGCGGCTTTGGAAGCTATCAGAATGGTCGCTGGCAGGGCTGCGGTTATGGGATGGATATTTCTTACGACGGCATCCAGCTTTCTACCCTATCGGGCAGTGCCAAAGGGCAAGGCGAAGAATTGGATGTAGACTACCTGACGGGTACATCGGGAGAAGGGGCCTTTACCCTGTCTGGTCATTATGGAAAGACTATGGATTTGACAGGACAACTTTCTTCTATGGATTTGTCTATGCTTTCTCCTTTGACTGGCATGGATGTAGCCGGCAAAGGCTCGGCAGATTTCCAGGTGAAAGGCACTTTGACTGCCCCCACCGGACGGGCCCATGTATCCGCCCGGGAGGGGCATATTCAGAAGGTCCATTTTGATTCCATAGATGGGCAGGTGGCGTTCCATGATGGGAAAGCCGATGTGACCTCTTTGACGTTGAAAGATGGAGAAGGAAACCATTCTGTCCAGGGGCAGATTGGTCTTACAGCGCCTTACGATTTACAACTCACTGTGAAGAGTGAAAAAACAAGAGTTGAACATCTCCTGTCTCTCGCTGATTTGGACTATCCAGTCACCGGTTGGATAGAAAATACCATGACCATCGGCGGCAATGCAACAGCACCTACTGTTTCTGGCGATTTCCAGGCCTGGAGTGGTTCTGTGATGGGTGAATTGTTCCAAAGCGTTTCCGGGCAGTACACCTATGACAAGGACGGCATCACATTGAAAAATGGGTTGGCCTACATTTACGGCGGCACCGCCGCAGTGAGCGGGAAAGTGACCGACCAGGCCATTGACATGGATGTGTCCTTGATGGACATCGATATGGATCACATGCTGCCCAATCGGGGCATTGTGGGGAAAGTCAATATGACCGGTCACGCCGGCGGCACCATGGATCGGCCCACCTTTGATGGGGTTCTTTCCAGCCGTGAAATTGCCGTTGGCGGCACGTCCCTCTACATGATTTCCACAGGCATTCATTACGTGGACCATCTGGTCAGCCTGGATGAAGGCTCCTTCCGCCAGCAAAATGGACAGTTTACTTGGAAGGGCAGTTATCATACCGAAAGCGGTGTGGTTCGCGGTGTATTGCAATTTGATGGATGGAACATCAAAGAAGCGTTGAAACTGTTCAAATTGCCTTCTTCTGCCGTGGATGGCACCGTCAAAGGCGGTATGCGTATCGGCGGCACTTTGGAGGCGCCCAATGTGGACTTCAAAGCGGATCTGCAGGGCGGTCACTTAGGAAATACCCCGCTGGGCGAAGGACATTTGGATTTCTCCTATATGAATGGCGCCTTGGCGATTCGTACCTTCCAAATTCCTGTAGGCAATGGCCTGTTGGCGATGGAAGGAAATATGAACAGTGCCGGCGACTTGGATATCCAGATGGCTGCCAAAGATATGGATATTTCCTGGATTCCTCAAGTGATGGAAAAGAAAGACATGCAGCTAGGCGGACATCTGACGGCGTTGATTTCTCTTTCGGGCAATAAGAAAGAACCGAACGCCGATGTGTCTGTCACTTTGGACCATCCCAGCTATGGAGATATTTCCTTCGATTCTTTGTCTCTCATGGCCAATGCCAGCCACAACGTGGTGACCATCCAAAATGCGCTGCTTTCAAAAGATATCTATCGGGCCAGCATGAAAGGCACCTTGCCGGGGAATCTCTTCACTGGCAGCACCACCGATAAAGCGGTGCCCTTGGATTTGGATATCAATCTGGACCAGGCAGACATGAATATCCTGGCGCTGTTTTGCAAACCTGTCACTTCCGCTTCAGGTCCTATCAAAGGGCACGTGAAAGTGGCCGGCAGCTATGAAAATCCACTGCTCTTTGGCGGTGTGTCTGTCAAAGAAGGACAATTGTCTCTCATGACCATGAACGAAGCCATTCATCCCATCACGCTGCAGTTGTCGTTGGAAGGCAATCATGCCACCTTTGACAGCAGTGCCGTTTTTGGCGGGGGACAGGCTTCGGCCAAAGGGTCCATCGATTGGGAAAATAAAAAGATTACCCATTACGAAGGGGAAGCCCATGTGCATACTCCGTCGGTTAAATCCACCTATTTCAAAGGGGCCATTGATGGGGATTTCCAGTGCGGCGAAATTTTTGACAAATTGGGCGTTTCCGGGAATTTGTCTATCCATGACGCTGTGATTGATGTGCCATTTTCTCTCTTTACAGGGGAAGAAAGCACCGCACCAGATATGCTCACCAAAATTTCTGTCAATATCGGCGACAATGTGAAACTTTACAACAGCTCTCTTTACGACTTGGTCATTCGCGGCAACGTGGATATGATGGGCAATCTCAATGACCCCATCCTGACCGGTCGTGTCAATGTAGAAAAGGGAACGGTCCGCATCAATATGTCGGAATTTAAAGTCGATGAAGCCAGAGCCATTTGGGGCGGCGAGCCCGGCTCTTTCCTGCCGGTGGTTCACGTGAAAGCCAATACCAAAGTGGGACACTACGCCATCGGAGCCGAATTGGATGGCCCGCCAGGGGATATGAAGACTGTCTTCCATAGCGAACCGGCCCTGAACGATTCCCAGATTGTGATGCTCCTCACGTTGCACGCGGACCCCACCCAAAATAGCAGCGATGCCATGGAAGGGGCCCTCTTCAATGCGGGGCTGACCATGATTTTTGGAGACTCCATGAAGAGCTTCTTCCAAGATACCATTGGTCTGGATCTCATCAGTGTCACCTCCAGCTTGACCGATTACTATAGCAGCTTGGACGATAACCAGACTGGGAATTACTATATTAAGATTGGGAAATATCTCTTCAACGATTTCATGCTCACCGCCACCATGGGGGTCAACAATGATAAGAAGAGCATGGGCTTCCATTATGATTTAAATTCCCACGCTGGCCTCTCCTCGTGGTATAATAGCGATGATGACAGTTACGTAGGAACGGACTGGAGCTTTAAATTCTAATAATAACAGGTCGCTCAGGTTTCTAAGGGTTCTCAAGTTTCTCAGGTTTTTCGAATTTGCTGATAGACGCTAGCGTTTATTTGGTACGTTTGAAGAACCTGAGCTACCTGAGTAACCTTAGAAACCTGAGCAACCTGTAATCTATAGCGATATGATGCCTACTTACGCAAAGGGGTTATACATTACATGATAGAAGAGTATACAAAGTCGCTCTCTCAGCTGACGCCGCTCAGCGCGGAGGAGGAAAGGGCGCTGTGGAAACAATATAAAGAGGACCATCAGCTGGAGGCCAGGCAGTCTTTGATTGAGCATTACCAGCTGCTGGTGTTTCGAGAAGCCATGAAATATGGATTGCAGGAAGCGGTCACCTTGGATTTGATTCAAGAAGGCACCGTAGGGCTCATGGAAGCAGTGGAACGATTCGAACCGGCCAACGGCGTGGCGTTTTCTCTCTACGCGGTCCATCGTATACGGGGCCGTATGGTGAATTTCCTGCAAAACAATGGCAATGAAATTTTGCTGGAAGATGGGGAAGAAGAAACAGTTTTCCTCTCCAAAGAAGCACCCGATACAGCCTTTGACGTGGCCGATCGAAAAGATATGCACCAGGCCATCAGTCACGCCATGGAACGGTTGCCGGCGCAAGAACAGGACGTGATCCGCAGCGTGTACCTGCAAGAACAGACCGCCCTGGAAACCGCCAACGCCATGGAAGTGTCCACCGCTTATGTATATCGGTTGGAAAAACGGGGCATTCGCAGACTGCGAGGCATGCTTTCGAAATTGATGCACGATAGGAAATAAAAAAGAGTTACAGAAGGGATGACCTTTTGTGACTCTTTTTTGTGTGAAAGGTTGCTAAGGGTTCTGAAGGTTCTTAGGTTTCTCGAATGTGCAAATTAACGCTAAAGGTATCATTGGTATCTACCCCCTTCCTCAGGAAGGGGGGCAGGGGGGATAGGAGGATGAAGAAGAGTTGTTAGACTAGCCGCTAGAGTGTGCGCCTAAAAGTGTAGATGTAATAGTATTTCATATCGCTAGAGTGAGCTATCCCCTGGACTTTTCGCTACGCTCAAGTCCTATCCCCTTCCAAAGAAAGGGGATTATTAGTGGAAGCATCAATTTGCACATTGGACGACCCTCAGAATCTTGAGAACCTTCAGAACCCTAAGAACCCAGAAACACTTGAACAACCTGTTAATCAAAATTTTTCTCAAAAAACCACACATACCTTATTTTCACGAGAAAATTAAAGAAATATTTAGGAATCCGTGGTAAAATAAGAAAAATGTATCATATTACCAGTTTACTTTTATGCGTGTTTTGTGGATTATAAGTATAAAAGTAGACTTGATAGACATTTAGTATGAAAATAGGCGGGGGAATTGGTGACTGGTGACTAGTGACTGGTGACTCGTAACGGAATTGCGTCCCCAGTCACCAGTCACTAGTCACCAGCTACCCATATATTTTCATACATAGTGATGCACCGGTGGTGCAGGGATCTTACTAGAATGTCTCTTGGTTGTAAGAGAAGAAATCCTTTTCTTTTTGGAGGTATTCATGTCGGGAGATACATTAAAGAGAGTCCAGGCGGTGAAGAAATGGCTGGAGCGGGCGGAGAGTTCTTACTCCAGTCATAAAGACATCACCGGGGAAATCAATTTGATTATGGCGCAGGCAGAAATGCAGCGTCTGAAAGAAACACGCAAACCTTCTGCATTTTACAAGTGGGGATTGCGCGGATGTGCTATGATAGTAGCAGCTGTATTGTTTTTCGGTGGTACTTCTTTGTACCAGAAAACACAGCAACCAGAGGAAAGTCACCCGGCGGCGGTAGAAATCGCAGTCAGTGAACCCACTCTGAATGCTAGTCCTGCTATTTCTAAAACAAAAGACAGTGAACCAGAAAGTACACCGGTAGAAGCCACTCCGGTGGAAACCACGCCTACGGTGGAAGCCGTAAGTGCAGCCCCTGTTGCGCAACCTGCCGCAGCTGTTCAAGAAAAGCCGGTTGCGGTGGCTCCTGTATCCACGCCGCGGCCTGCGCCAGCACCGCCGGCCCTTTCTGAAAAAGAAATCCAAAGTGTAGTAGGCGAAGCCGGTCGGGCCTTGCGGGGGCAGGTCTGATTTTGGTCACTAGTCACCTAATAAATAATCGTTGTACCAGCGACACCTCATGTGTCGCTTTTACATAAAAATGCAAGTCAGATGTACATTGTACATTATATTTAGTGACTTTTCGTTCCTGTTTCCATAAGAAAACTTGATAAACGACTTCTGTTGTTAGTTGTTGGTTGTTGGTTTTTCAAACAACCAACAACCAACAAC
>DBLC01000016.1 GCA_002297935.1 Dialister sp. UBA734 | reverse complement strand
GAGTAAAATTTTACACTAAGAACTATGATTGACAAACTTTAACGTAACTACTAATTTTTACGTTCCTTTTCATTTTTGCTATAATTATAATAATGAAGAACAAGGAGGCTTTCTATGAACCACATGCTAAAAAAAATACTACTATGTCTTCTCCTCATCCTCATCGGTGCCGCCGGATGGTATTTCTTGTACTGGCAGAAAACGCCGGCCTATGCGGCTGGTGAAATCCAGCAGGCGGTGCAGCGGAAGGATTGGGATCTATTTCAAAAGCGAGTGGATCTGAATAAAGTCTATGGGTACGCTTTGGACGATATCCTGGCGGAGCTCCAAATCGATGGCAAGCCCCAGGACCGTTTGGCTGCCTCTCTACTGAAGAGCATCAAAAAAGAAGTGGTGAAGGAACTGATTCGCCAGACGGAAATCAAATTCCAGGAAAAAGCACCGGTATCCAAATCCATGCTGGATAAGCCGATTCAAACCCTGACCGCCTATGTAGGCTCCTCGGCCCTCTCTCTGACCGATATTTTCCAAGTGGAAGAAAAAGACGGCCTCGCCATCGCCCACGTGAAACTTCACGACAAAGACCTGAACAAAGACTTCACCTGGGATGTGCAACTGGAAAAAGATGTCAATGGAAACTGGACGGCTACACGAATCTTGAATTTGCGAAAATATTTGGAAGAGAGAAAAAACGCGCTTTCATAATTAGAGGCTGGTCATTAATTCATCTTTTAACTGGTAAGAAAATGGATTATCAATTGTTGCTGGTTGTTAGTTGTTGGGGGCAAACAACAAACAACTAACAACCAACAACAGTATGTGCATAGGAATTTGCACAATAGCTCGTATTTCTATGCACTTGAATATCAAAATTTCACTGCATATATTTCGTAAATATCGAGCGTATGAATTATTGACCACTCACTAATTAAGTACGTAGTGAAGGTAGCGGCGCATGAAATTTGGAAGCGCCGCCATTTTGTAAAATAAAAGAACCCGGATGAAACGAGACAATCGTTCCCGGGTTCTTTTTTTATAAACTCACGGCGCTATATAAATTGTGCGCCGTTCCATCATTACGCACTACGCACTTCGCATTACGTACTCAAACAAGCTGAAACAGGAAAAACTTCAAATAGTACGTTTCCGGTACAGTCATCAGGATCGGATGGTCTGGGGCCTGCTGGCGGAATTCAATTTGACGGAGTGTGACCCCTGCATCGCGAGCGGCTTCCTTCACCATCTTCACGAAAAGTTCTTCCCCCATGAAATGAGAACAGGAGCAAGTGGCCAAGTACCCACCACGAGGAAGAATCTTCATGGCCCGATAATTGATTTCCTTATACCCCCGGAAGGCTTCATGAACCGTCATGGACGACTTGGTGAATGCCGGCGGGTCCAGCACAATGTAATCATAGGTATGATCTTTCTTTTTATCCAGTTCAGTCAAGAAATCAAACACATCGGCCTGCTGGGCTTTCACCGGAAGGCCATTGATGTCTGCATTGTGGGCGGTCATTTCTACAGCTTCCTTAGAAATATCCAGAGCTGTCACCGACGCCGCGCCGCCTTTGGCAATATTCAGCGCAAAGGCCCCGGTGTGGGTAAAGCAATCCAGCACATGCCGGCCCTTCGCAATCTGGGCCGCTGCCAGGCGATTGTATTTCTGGTCCAAGAAAAATCCCGTCTTCTGCCCATGTTCCACGTCGACGGTGTAACGAATCCCATTTTCGACGATATCCACCAAAGTCTTTTCTTGGGATTCATCCAGCAGTGGAGACTTGTAAAAACCTTTGTACTGCTCCATGCCTTCCAATTCCCGAATCTTCACGTCATTTCTTTCATACACGCAGGACACCGGCATATGTCTTTCCCGCAGCACTTCGATGAGCCCGTCCAGGAATTCCTTCTTATGCCGTTCCATGCCCAAAGACAGCACCTGCACAGACAGCACATCGCCGAACCGATCCACCGTGAGCCCCGGCAACTGGTCCGCTTCGCCGAACACCAGGCGCATGCAATCATAATCTTCTTCTCGCATCACCTGCCGGCGATAATCCACCGCATAAGCAGCCCGCCGTTTCCAGAATGCGGCGTTGAACACATCATTGGCATTGGTGGAAAAAATACGTACCGTGATTTTTGAATGGGGATTGTAGAAACCACTTCCTACAAACTTCCCCTTCTTCGATTCCACCCGGACAATATCCCCCGGCGCGATGCCCTCGTCGGCTTTTTCAATTTCCGAACCATAAATCCAAGGATGGCCGCCCTTGGCTGCCAACTCCGCCCGCTTGCTGATCACAACTTTTTTCAAATCTTCCATTTGCGTCTCCTTACGAAAATTATTTTTCTTTGATTGTATCACAGGATGGAGGATTTCCATAGGAATTTTTTGTGATTCGTGACTGGTGACTGGTAGCTAGTAGCTAGGCCCTAGGGATTAGGAAATACGACTCTATCCGTAAAGGCATTGGCGGTTTATCTCCCCCGTCGGGGCAATGTTGTTAAGTTAAGGATTTGTGTTAGTAGATATGATTTCGCTGGAAGTTAAAGG
>DBLC01000017.1:22989-45855 GCA_002297935.1 Dialister sp. UBA734 | reverse complement strand
CGACGGGGGAGACAAGACGCTAGAAATGATTCCGCTTACAAAAAGTTTCACGTGAAACATGATGATAGCCGATTGTATAAAAACGGAGTATTGGGGCGCTTTATAAGTTGTGCGCCCCTTCCACCACTCCTCACTCCTCATTCCTAACTCCTCACTTTTCTTATCCCTAGGGCCTAGCTACTAGTCACTAGTCACCAGTCACCCAATAATTATACTGCGGCGCTTCCAAATTTAACGCGCCGCCACCACCATTACGCACTTCGCACTACGCATTGCGCACTATTTCTTGTATAATAAGAAAAATGCTCCAGCAAAAGGGATGTGATGTCATGAAAGTGGATGAATTGAATAAAGAGAAGGCTGCGTTGTTTCAGATTCTTCTCCATCAGTTAAATAGTAAGGTGTATCCCCTGGCTTGCCAAAGTTTCACCCAGCCGGGAAAAAGTATCGACGCCGCCTTGTCTCATGTCATCGCTTCTCAATCTTTACACGAATACGAAGACAAAGAACGGCAGAATGAAATCGTTCGGCTCTATGTGCTTTTCCGTTTGGAACTGGCCCGGTCTTTTGGGGAGTCCCTTTGCGATTCTTCCTTTCTTCGTTCTTCTTTGCAAGACAAACTTCACTTCACGGTACCTTCTTCTTTGGATTCAGATTTTCCCAACGTGCACAAGCTCCGGGAACTGCTTCATTTCCCCATTCAAGATCCGTTCACTTGGCTATTGCAAATCTTGACACTCCTGGCGAAGGATATCCAATATCCCCTATTGCCTCTGTTTCCTTTTTTGCGTGACGAGACGGATTTGTATTTCCAGAAAATACAACGTTTCTTTCCCCTCTACAAGGCATCTATGGCCTTCTGTGACCCCGCCTTTGATGGCAAGGGTTCTACACTGCCTCAGCCGCTCATAGAGGCCTTAGGCATTCATTTGGGGCAAAAACAAGGGGATTTCATCTGGCACAGTGCCCAATCTTCGCTGCCGCTGCTGCAAGTGGCAGGAACTCTTTTGGGGCCGTCGCCGAAGGCGCACCTTTTCTTTTATCACTACCTGGTGTTTCGCATGTATGTGTTTTCCTTTTTCTGTTCTTATTTATGGCAAGAACCGAATTGGAAACACGAAGTGTTCAACGGCTTGTGTCAATCGCCGCTGCTACTGCGATGGGTGAAGAAGGAAATATTGCAAAACCAGGCGGAAGCGTCGGATTTCCAGATTTCCCAACGGTTGTATCTGAAAATTCATACCTTCATGCGGCAGTGGTCTTTCTTTGATCCGAAAAATCAACGTTGCTATTATCGCTATTTCCCCAATTTCACCGTGTCCATTGCTGATAAAGTGAACTCCGATGACTTTGAAAAGCGATTGCAAGTGCTGCTACAGGAATTGGCCTATCCTCACACCGACTGGACCATTCCGGACAACCTGATGCACTTCCTCATCCAGGAAAGCCAAACCTTTATCACCAACGCCAGCCACACCGCCTACTTCTCCTATAGCATGGGATTGAAACATCCAAAGGATTTTGTGGCCCCTAAGGAAACAGAATCACTTTGGAAACGTTGGAAGAAGTGGGTGACTGGTGACTAGGAAATCCGGAATCCACTAGAGTCATGTTTCACAGGAAACGATTGTTGTAAAGGTTATGAATCTGCTTTTTCTATTTCTCACATAGAATACAAATCGTGAACGGCCAGGTTAAAAGGGTTATAAAGGGTTATAGGAGTACGTAATGCCCATAACCTTTTATAACCTTTTTAACCCTGTCACTTGCGATAGCAAGAAATGTTTCATAGAAGGAATCAACAGAATAATAACCTTTATCACTATGTTTCACGTGAATCCCATCCCCCATGACACTTAAGGCTAGCGTCACTTGCTTTATAAAAGGAGTATTGGGGCACTTTATAAGTTGTGCGCCCCTTCCTTCACTCCTCACTTTTCCTAATCCCTAGGGCCTAGCCACTAGCTACTAGTCACCAGTCACCAGTCACCAGTCACCAGTCACCAAAACAGCATAAAATACAAAAAGGGTTATTACAAAGATATTTCCTACCTTTGTAATAACCCTTTTAACCTTTATAACCTTGTGACTAACGGTATTTCATTCTGTTAGATAAAAGCTCTCGGTACAATAATAACCTTTTACCAAGCGCTACACACGGTAATTGTCGCTAAGGATAGCGCTTCGCTTATTTATTCCCGTCTCTATGAGCAATAGCAGCTTCTACGAGGCCTTTGAACAGCGGATGCGGACGGTTTGGACGGCTCTTGAATTCCGGATGGGCCTGAGTGGCTTCAAAGTACGGATGATCTTTGATTTCCACAGTTTCTACCAAACGGCCATCAGGGCTGGTGCCACAGATGACCAGGCCAGCTTTTTCCAGTTCCGGACGGAGCGCATTGGATACTTCGTATCTATGACGATGACGTTCGTAAACGATTTCCTGACCGCCGTAGAGTTCTCTGGCTTTGCTGCCTTCCAGCAGTTTGCATGGGTAAATGCCCAGACGCATGGTGCCGCCTTTTTCGGTAACATCTTCCTGGTCTGGCATGAGGTCGATCACCGGATACGGTGTATCTTCGATGAATTCGGAAGAGTTAGCATCTTTCATGCCGCATACGTCTCTGGCAAATTCAATGACAGCGCACTGCATCCCCAGGCAGAGCCCCAGGAACGGAATCTTATTGATTCTTGCGTATTTGATGGTATCAATCTTGCCTTCTACGCCGCGATAGCCGAAGCCTCCTGGTACGACAATGCCGTCGATACCTTTAAAGACTTCCCGAAGGTCTGGTTTTTCTTCTTCCAGTTTTTCGGAGTTAATCCAGTGAATCTTCACTTTATTTCCAAACGCATAGCCTGCATGGGACAGGGCTTCTACCACAGACAGGTACGCATCGTGGAGCTGTACGTATTTCCCAACCAGGGCAATATTGACTTCTTTGTCGGCGGAAACGATGCGGTTCACCATGGACTTCCAGTCTTCCATGTCACATGGGGTATCTTCCATGCCCAGTTTCTTCAGTACGATGTGGTCCAGTCCTTCTTCCTGCAGCAGGAGCGGCACTTCGTAAATGCTCTTAGCGGTCAGGTTGTTGATGACCGCTTCTGGTTCTACGTCGCAGAACATACCGATTTTTCTCTTCATGTCGTGAGACAGAGCTTTCACGGTACGGCAAACGATCACATCTGGCTGAATCCCGATGGAACGCAGTTCTTTGACAGAGTGCTGGGTTGGTTTGGTTTTCAGTTCGTCGGCCGCTTCAATGTACGGTACCAAGGTGACATGGATGTAAATCACGTCATTTCTGTTCGGCACGTCCTTCTTGACCTGGCGGATAGCTTCCAGGAATGGCAGGGATTCGATATCCCCTACGGTACCGCCGATTTCGGTGATGACGATGTCGGCATTATCATTTCTACCTACACGAAGCACACGATCTTTGATTTCATTGGTGATGTGCGGAATGACCTGAATGGTGGAACCCAGGTATTCCCCTTTTCTTTCCTTGTTGATGACAGACTGATAGACTTTACCAGTGGTGACATTGGATGCTTTGGAAAGGTTTTCATCAATAAATCTTTCGTAATGGCCCAGATCCAGGTCGGTTTCTGCTCCGTCATCGGTGACGAAAACTTCACCATGCTGGTAAGGGCTCATAGTGCCCGGGTCGATATTAATGTAGGGATCAAATTTCTGAATGGTGACTTTATAGCCTCTGTTTTTCAGAAGTCTCCCCAGGGAAGCCGCGGTGATGCCTTTGCCCAGAGAAGAAACGACGCCGCCGGTTACGAAGATGTATTTAGTCATGGGACCTCCTTAATGAAATATGTCGTTGCGGTTGGCAAATGAATGATAGGTTTGATATGGGTTTAAATAAAAGTGGAATGTTTCACGGGAAACATTTTATATCGGTGACTGGTGACTAGGGGTTGTGATGATATTGCTAGTGTCACAGCTGTTAGCTCCTAGCTACTAGCCTCTAGCCGGCTAGCAGCCAGAAGCTAGTTGCTAGAAGCTATGACGCTATCGGAATCACCGAAAATCCAGTCACTAGTCACCAGTCTACCAGTCACCTAAAGATTACATTCTTTCTGGTGCGGAAATGCCGAGAATGGTGAGGGCGTGAACCAGGACGTACTGTACGGCCGTGATAAGGCCCAGTCTAGCCTGGGTGGTTTCGCTGTCCACACCTAAGATGCGGCATTCTCTATAGAAATGATGGAACAGAGCCGCCAGTTCGTAGGCATATTTCGCAATGCGCTGGGGTGCTCTTTCTTTAGCGGCCCCGGCAATGAGCTGGTGGTAGTTTTCCATTTTCTTAATCAAATCCAGTTCGCATTCCTGGGTCAGTTTGGTGAAATCTGCATCAGCAAACTGGCTGTCCCAGGTGACGCCAGCTTCTTTGGCCTGGTTGAACAGGCTGTGGATACGGGCGTTGGCATACTGGATGTAGTATACCGGGTTGTCGCTGGACTGTTTCTTCGCCAGGTTGATATCGAAATCCATCTGGGAGTCCAACGTTCTAGCGCAGAAGAAATACCGTGCTGCATCGGTGCCGACTTCTTCCATCAGTTCCCTGAGGCTTACGGCCTGGCCGGTTCGTTTGGACATCTTGACTGGCTGTCCGTCACGAAGCAAGGTAACCATCTGGAGCAGCATGATTTCAAAGTCATCCGGGTTGTATCCCAGGAATTTCATGGCTGTTTTCAGACGGATAATATAGCCGTGGTGGTCAGCGCCCCAGATATCAATCAGTTTGTTGTACCCACGATTGATTTTATTTCCTACATAGGCAATGTCGGAGCAGAAATAGGTGGGAATGCCATTGGTACGAATGACCACGCGATCTTTGTCGTCGCCGTTCTTGGTGGTCCGGAGCCAGAGAGCACCGTCTTTTTCGTACATGTTGTCTTCGTCTTTCAGAACTTTCAGTGCTGCATCCACCTGTTCCGGATAGAGGGACCGTTCAGAGAACCAGTTGTCAAAGTCCACGTGGAATTCGTGAAGGTCTTTCTTCAGGTCTTCCAGCTTTTCGTGAAGTCCCAGTTCTTTAAAAATAGCCAATCTTTCTTTTTCGTCCATGTCCAGGTATTTCTTGCCGTCTTTTTCCAGAATGTGTTTGGCGGTGTCGATGATATCCTGTCCATGGTAGCCATCTTCCGGTACATCGCAGTCAATGCCGTTGAGCTGCAGGTAGCGGGCATTGATGGATTCGGCCAGGTGGTCGATCTGGCTGCCGGCATCGTTGACGTAGTATTCCGACAGCACGTCATAGCCAGCGGCACGAAGCAGGTTCACCATGGCAGAACCATAGGCAGCCCCACGGGCATGGCCGATGTGAAGCAAACCGGTCGGGTTGGCGGAAACGTATTCCACCAGGATGCGGTCTTTTTTGTCTTTCGGCAAATCCCCATAGGACGGGCCGGTTTTCAGAATATTTTTCAATTCTGTGTACACCGTATCTTTGGTGAGATAGAAATTGATGAATCCAGCCCCGGCGATTTCTGTCTTGGAAACCAGCGGTGTATCCAGATGTTTCACCACCGCTTCTGCAATCATGCGCGGTGCTTTATGAGCCGTTCTGGCCCACTGCATGGCCGCATTGGTGGAGTAATCGCCGAATTCTTTGGACTTCGGTATTTCCAGACGCTGTACAGGTGCATACTCTCCTTCCGGCAGTTCTCCTGCCGCTACGGCAGCGTCTTTTGCCTTTTCAATGATTTCCTTCAGCTCTTCTCTGACTTCCATGGATGTTCTGGATCCTCCCGAATCTCTACAATAATTTCATTTAAATGACTAAATAATCCTTTTAATTCCACGTCATAGGAAAGCCGCATCTTTCCGGTCCCGTCCTGGATGGTATTTTCAATTTCCCGAGTCACCGTGGAAATCTCCATAGCTCCCATAGGCGTCTGGTACAGGGACTTCGATTTTTTCCCTACGCGGTATTCCTGGTTCTGCAAAAAGTTGCCTTCCCGCACCAAGTTGACATGGTCTTCATAGATTTGGAGAGTGGTAGTGGTGCCTTCCATGCCTGCCAACTGGGTTTCTTCGTAGGTGACATACTTCATGCCGCCCTCTTCCCCATACAAGCCCGGCGTTTCCAAGGTGATGGTTTCGTCCTTCCCCTGCTCGTCACGCTGCACGGAAGTGACATTGATCATGACATGCTTTTCCAATACCTTCCCTCCTTTGTTTTTGTGCTATTCAGTTACGGCCTTGCGTCACTCATCATGATTTCGCTAGAAGTTACAGGTTTCTCAGGGTTCTAAGGTTTCTCAGGTTCCTCGAATGAGAATATAACCCATGAGCTCACATAAGCAAGAACTCTAAGTTTCTTAGCGTCTTACATATCCTGACCCGCTAGCAAGATTTCATCATAAGAAACGAAAATTTCACAAAATAGCACTTACAAATTTGCTTCTATTATATCATAGAAATCGCCCTTTTCTAATGGTTTCTATGAAATTCCAATACCGTATATTATAGCATGAAAGGAAAAGGGCATTCAATAATGAAATATTTTTGGTGACTCGTGAAACATGGCGGTAAAGGGTATAATTCTGCTGATTTCTTCGGTGAAACATTTTCTGCTATCGCAAGTGACAAGGTTAAAAAGGTTATAAAGGGTTATGGGGATACCGTATTCCCATAACCCTTTATAACCTTTTTACCCCTGTCGCTCACGATGAGTATTCTATGTTAGAAATAGAAAGAAGCAGAATAATAACCTTTTATATATTGTTTCCCGTGAAACATAACTGTAGCGAACGCGGAAACGCCTAATCCCTAGCTACTAGCTACCAGTCACGAGTCACTAGTCACTAGTCACTCCTCGCTATGTACAGCAGCCTGTTCTTTATAGGCCTTCAGTTTGGCATCCCGAATGGCCAGGTAGGAGAAGTATTTCTTGGTTTCTGCGGCGATGACGCCAGAGAGGCCCAGCAGGGCGATCAGGTTTGGAATGGCCATGAGGCCATTGACGATATCTGCCAGGGCCCAGATGGCTTCCAGTTTCAGGAATACAGCGGAAGCCAGGACGAGGATGTAGCACACCCGATAGAGGGTAATGGTTTTGGTGCCGAAGAGGTATTCCCAGCATCTTTCGCCGTAATAGTTCCAGCCAATGATGGTGGTGAATGCAAAAAGTGTCAGCGACACGGTCAAAATGAAGGGAGCAAAGCCGCCATAGGTGGAAGCAAAAGCGGCCTGGGTCAGTTCGGCCCCATTGAGGTCGCCCATCCATACGCCGGACACAATAATGGTGAGTCCGGTCATGGTGCAAATGATGATGGTATCGATGAAGGTACCGGTCATGGAAATCAAGCCCTGTTCGGCTGGCCATTTGGTTTTGGCAGCAGCGGCCACAATTGGAGCAGAACCCAAACCGGATTCGTTGGAATAAAGCCCTCTGGCGATACCACTTCTCATAACCAGCATAATGCCAGCGCCAGCAAATCCACCGGCCGCAGCGGTTCCGTTGAAGGCCCCATCAATGACGAGAGAAATTGCATGGGGCAGTTCTCCTGCATTGTATCCCAAGAAAAGTACGGTAATCACGAAATACACAATAGCCATACCTGGTACGATTTTGGAAGCGGTCTTGGCGATGGATTTCAATCCCCCAAAGGTAATGATGGCTACCAGCACCGTAATGATCGCACAGGTGATGTAGGTAGAAATACCGAAACCAGCCTGCACCGACGCGGTGATGGCATTCATCTGGGTGGTGGTCCCATTGCCCAACATGGCGGTCATGACGCCAAAGATAGCGAATGCACAGGCCAGAGGTTTCCATTTCTTGCCCAGCCCCATTTCGATGTAGTACATAGGACCGCCAGCCACATGGCCCTGGTCGTCCACGCTTCTATATTTCACGGCCAGGCAGCCTTCGGCATACTTGGTAGCCATACCGAAGAACGCGGCCAGCCACATCCAGAAGAGCGCCCCCGGGCCGCCCAGTTTGATTGCTGTCGCTACGCCTACAATATTTCCTGTCCCTACCGTAGCGGCCAATGCAGTGCACAACGCTTTGAAACTGTCGATATCGCCGTTTCCTTTATTTCTAGCGAAGAAAATCAACTTCAAGGCCCGCGGCAATTTCAGGACTTGCAGCAAGTGCAGCCGCAAAGTCAACCATACCCCGGTACCTACCAATAGAGCCAATAGCCACGGCCCCCAGACATAGCCATCAATCTGGTTTAAAATGTCTGCCAACATATGAACCCCTCCTACTCTTCTTAGACACGGTTCGGTGTCTCTCCTATGGAAACAAATGTGGAAATAAAAATGCCGGTTCTGGGAAATACAAAAGGACAGAACCGGCACCGTGAGATTTCTTCACGATTCGGCTCTGTCCTTTGGCCTGAGAGATTACGGCGTTTCCACCTGTGCCCCTTCGGCTCCTGCTTGCATCAGCAGCAGGGATCTCCAGAGTTATGTCCTCATGCAGTTTCGTGTTCGTCTGAACGCCTGATAGTGTTACTCCTTCGGCAGCCTCGGTTCTGTTCCCTCGGTCTTTTTCCGCATGTATCATCCATGGCATATGAAATTGATATATAGCAACGCAGTACACATAGCGAGTACACAAGTAATGAGTCACTGCGATAGCTAACTTGAGTTTAGTTAGAAGTGAGAAGTTAGAAGTGAGAAATGAAGGCGGCGAGCCCTCGCATTGCTCTTATACCCAAAGCTATTCTTAGCAAGATAACTTTTTATACAGCTCACCGATTTCTGTAAACGGCCTACTTTATAAAAAAGGGGATTGGGGCGCTTTATAAGTTGTGCGCCCCTTCCACCNNCCACCATTTCTAACTTCTCACTTCTAACTTCTCACTGCCTTTATTATATATAATTTTATAACCATATATAATATAAGGCGGTTATAGGCACATTCGAGAAACCTGAGAAACTTGAGCAACCTAAGCAACCTGAACTTCTAGCGAGATACTACCTACTCACACAAGGCCTTAATTGCACAATTCGTCATACCATCTGCTCAGTATCTTTTTCTGTGGCGTTGACGGAAATAGCAACCGCAGCGTCGCCGGTGATGTTGAGGCAGGTACGGAACATATCCAGTACGCGGTCAATACCAGCCACCAGAGCCAAACCTTCCATGGGAAGTCCGACGGACTGAAGAACCATAGCCAGCATGATGAGGCCTGCGCCAGGAACGCCGGCGGTACCGATGGAAGCCAGGGTACCAGTGAGGACGATCATCATCATCTGGTCAAAGGTGAGTGGAATGCCAAATACATTGGCGATGAAAATGGAGCAGACCCCCATGTACAGTGCGGTGCCGTCCATGTTGATGGTAGCGCCTAAGGGAAGAACGAAGGAAGCGATTTCTTTCTTGACCCCCAGTTTTTCCTGGATGTTTTTCATATTAACTGGCAAGCTGCCTGCGGAGCTGCAGGTAGTGAAAGCAATGGCCATGGCTTCCGACATGCCGCGGAAGAAGGTGATTGGGCTCATGTGAGCGGAAATACCGGACAGGGCGGAGTAGACGCACACCGCATGGATCACACAACCGATAGCCATGCAAGCGATGACCGACAGGAGCGGAAGCAGCACTTTCGGACCGTTTGTAACGACTACGGGAAGCAAAAGGCAGAACACACCGATTGGTGCCAGTCTCATAATCATAGCGATGATTTTGTAGCAAACTTCTGCCATGGCATCAAAGAAGGAAATCAGGATTTCCGATTTCTTACCGCCCACAGAAATGATGCCTGCACCCATGAACAGGGCGAAGATAATAATAGGAAGAATATCCGCTTTCGCCATGGAAGCAATCGGATTCGATGGAATCATAGCCACGAAAACCTGCATGATGCTCGGTGCTTCTTTGACTTTCGGTGCTTCAGCGGTGGGCAGTGCCATGCCGATACCTGGTTCAATGGCCAGAGCGACGGCAAAACCAATGATAATGGCGATGGCGGTGGTGACCATGTAAATCGCCAATGTTTTCATGCCGATGCGGCCCAGTTTCTTCATATCCCCCATGGAAGTCATGCCGACAATCAAGGAACAGAATACCACAGGCACAATCATCATTTTGATGAGATTGATAAACATGGTGCCAATCGGTGCAATCCAGGTTTTCACCGGCACCGCGGCTCCATCTCCCAGGAACAGCCCTACCACAACGGACAGTACCAGGGAGAGAAAAATTTGAACAGATAGATTCATTTCTTTCACTCTCCTACGTTTTTGCTTGTTCTGTATTTTGATAGTTCCATTATAGTTACATGTATACAAAATAACTAATAGATTTCTGAAATCATTTATATATTTTTATGCAATTTCATTTTAAATATATAATAAATTATATAATTTTTATTTTGTATGCAATACCTATGGGTATACCCTATTTTCATTTATAAATGGATATTTCTATAAAAATAACGGTTCCATTCACAAGAACGGAACCGTTTGTCTATCTCATATTTGCACAAGAGGATTTTTTTGATTCTAGTTGTTACATTTTATGGATTCATTTGTATCCATTACATTTTCACAGTGGCATTGGCTTCTTCTACAGCTTCTGCTTTGGCTGCGGCTTTTTCCTTTTCAATCACAGCCTGGAAGGAGAGAACTTCTTCTTTGATGACTGGAGAAAGAACCAGGATGGAGATCAGGTTTGGAATTGCCATGAGAGCGTTGGCAATATCGGACAGGTTCCATACCAGATCCAGGGTCTGGGTAGCGCCTACATAAACCACCAAGGAGAAAATCACTCTGTAAATGATGTTGTATTTGTGAGTACCGAAGAGGTATTCCCATGCTTTTTCACCGTTGTATTCCCAGCCGAGAATGGTGGAGTAAGCGAAGAGGATGATACCGATGGAAACGATGTAGGAACCAATGACGCCAATGTTGGAAGAGAATGCTGCCATGGTGAGAGCTACGCCGGTGAGCGGCTTGCCGTCAGCACCCATGGTGCCAAGAACGCCAGAGGAAGCAATGGTGAGACCAGTGATGGTGCAAACTACGATGGTATCAATGAAAGTACCGGTCATGGAAACATAACCCTGTCTTGCAGGATGGTCAGTGGTGGAAGCCGCAGCGGAGATAGCAGCGGAACCAAGGCCAGCTTCGTTGGAGAAGCAACCACGAGCGACGCCATAACGCATAGCGTTCATCACAGAAACGGTGATGGTACCAACCACGCCGCCTTCTACAGCGGTTGGATCAAAAGCCATCATAAGAATCAGGTACAGACCATGAGGAATGTTTTCAATGTTCAGAACGATGCAAGCCAGGCCAGCCAGGATGTAGAACACAGCCATGCCAGGAACGACCACAGAAGATACTTTGGAAATAGAAGTGATACCACCAACTACAACAGCCAGGGTCATCACAGTGAGTGCTACACCAACGATTTCATTGGATACACCAAAGGTGGTGCTGACTGCGGTAGAAATGGAGTTTGCCTGGGTCATGTTGCCGATACCGAAAGAAGCCAGTACAGCGAAGAGTGCGAAAGCGGCGCCGCAGAAGAGGCCAGCTTTCTTATTTTTGAAGCCGTTCTTCATGGCGAACATTGGGCCACCTTTCATCTCGCCCTTGGCATTGACTTCACGGAATTTGAAGCCCAAGAGACATTCAGAGAACTTGGTGGTCAGACCGAAGCAAGCGGAAATCCACATCCAAACCAGTGCGCCAGGACCGCCAGCAAACATAGCGGTGGCAACGCCGACGATATTACCAGTACCAATGGTAGCTGCCAGAGCAGTCATCAGAGCGGAGAACGGAGATACGTCGCCGCTGCCCACCTGGGTGGTACGAGATCTCTTAGAAAATACACTTTTTAATGCATATGGAAGGTTTCTCCATGTGAGGAAGCGAAGCTTCAAAGTCATGTAGATACCAGTTCCTACCAGAAGACAGAGCATGACAGGCCCCCAAACGAAGCTGTCAAGCTCACCTACAAGTTGATTGATCGATGCCATATCCATAATAAAATCCCCCTTGTTCCCGTAAACTATTGTTGTTGTACAGTAAACAAAAAATCGCCGCACTCAGTCTAGTGAAGAGACTGAAGCTGGCGATTCGATTCGTGTACACGAAAACGAGGGAGTTACCCAAGTGCCAGCCCTGTCCTTTTGCCTGAGAGATTCAGAGTTTCTACGGGTGAAACTCCTTAACACCTTCGGCGCCCGCATCTTTTCAGCGAGCCTCTCCAGAGTTGTGTCCGTACACAGTTTCGCGTTCTAACATGAACGCCTGATAGTGTTACTCCTTCGGCAGAAAACCGGATGGCTTTCGTTTTTCAGTGTACTTCATCCACCTTATGTAGTATGCGGCACATACATTGTGTCACCGAGCGTCTTTATTCTGAATTCCCAGACCCTCAAGTGATTTATCTAGATTATACACTAGAATTTTTGAATTGCAATACCCCTGATTTTTCCTATTTTGCTATTGTGAACCTTTTAGTATAATAAAGTATCGTTTCGTGCTATATATACGATATATTTTATATCACTCGCGACAGATATTTCATTGATAACTTTTGTGTATACACTTTATTTTCAACAACTTTCAATAGAAATAGTATTGTAATACTGTATCCTTATTAGTTTTCGTTTTTGATAGTCATTTCTAAAAATTGACCCAATCATAGATGGAGCCTATATTTTGTGACTTTGGAATGGGGAAAATGGGACGTGAAAGAGCAGTGACTGGTGACTCGTGACTGGTGACTGGGATTCGCTTTTCCGCTAGAGGCATGTTTCACGGGAAACGTGACTCTAAAGGTTATTGTTCTGCTGTTTACTATTTCTAACATAGAGCTATATAGATAGATGGCAGGGTTAAAAGGGTTATAAAAGGTTATGCACATACGATATTCCCATAACCTGATATAACCTTTTTAACCTTGTCGCTCGCTGGTATAGCTCTATGTTAGAAATAGTAAGCAGCAGAATTATAACCCATAGAGTCACGTTTCACGTGAAACATGACTCTAACGAAAAAGCTACCGCACATAAAAATCCCCTATCCTGTTGGAATTCAGAGGAACAGGATAGGGGTGGAACTCACTTCTTTTGGAAGTGAGGGGGGACAACGATGGAGCGGAAATGTTTTCCGTCATACACATTCATAGGCAGTGCTGTTACGTTTGGTGAAACTGGCGATGACTTCTTCTATATCAAAGGTTCTGAGGGTTCTAAGGGGGGCTGAAGGTTCTTAGGGGTTCCCAATGAGATGTAACGACAGCGTCCATCATCTCATTCGAGAAACGTAAGACCCCTTTGTTCCTTTAGAACCTTATGAACCTTGGACGCACTAACGGAATCATACCACTAACGCAAATCCGTAATGACTGGATGTATATTTCCCAGTCACCAGTCACCAGTCACTAGGCACCAGTCTACCAGTCACTTCCATTACACATGGGCATGTTCTTTTCCATCTGCCAGAGCAGCGGCTTTGGCTGCTTTTTCTTTTTCCAGTACGATCTGGAAGCGTTCTACTTCTTCTTTGATTACTGGGGAAAGGATGAGCATGGAAATCAGGTTTGGAATAGCCATCAGAGCGTTGGCAATATCGGACAGGTTCCATACCAGATCCAGGGTCTGGGTAGCACCTACATAGACAACCAGAGAGAAAACCACACGATAGACCATGTTGTATTTATGGGTACCGAAGAGGTATTCCCATGCTTTTTCACCGTGATATTCCCAACCAAGAATGGTGGAGAAGGCGAAGAGGATGATGCCCACAGCTACGATGAGGGCGCCGATTTCACCGATATTGGTGGAGAAGGCGGCCATGGTAAGTTCGACCCCTTTGAGAGGTTTGCCATCGGCGCCAACGGTGCCAAGAACGCCGGAGGAAGCAATGGTAAGACCAGTGATGGTGCACACAACGATGGTATCCCAGAAGGTACCGGTCATATTGATATAGCCCTGACGGACTGGATCATCGGTGGTAGCAGCTGCTGCGGTGATAGCAGCGGAACCCATACCAGCTTCGTTGGAGAAGCAGCCACGAGCGACACCGAAACGAACCGCATTCATTACAGAGGCAGTGATGCCGCCCAGGACGCCGCCGCCTACAGCCTGTGGATCAAAGGCCATCATGAAAATCAGATAGAGACCGTGTGGAATGTTTTCAATATTGATAATGATGCAGAGCAGACCTGCAATGACATAGAAGAAAGCCATAGCTGGCACAACCACAGAAGAAACTTTAGAAATGGTCTTAATCCCGCCGACAATAATGATGAGGGACAGAACGGTCAGAATGACACCGCACATTTCCAGAGGCATACCGAAGGTGGTTTTTACGGCGCCGGAAATGGAGTTCGCCTGGGTCATGTTGCCGATACCAAAGGAAGCGATCACAGCGAAGAGAGCGAACAGGAATCCCATGACACTGCCCAGTTTCTTATTTTTGAAACCGTTCTTCATGGTGAACATCGGGCCGCCTTTCATTTCGCCCTTGGCATTCACTTCACGGTACTTGATAGCCAGCATACATTCGGAAAATTTGGAGGTCAGTCCGAAGCATGCGGAAATCCACATCCATACCAGTGCGCCAGGACCGCCGGCAAACATAGCGGTGGCCACACCGACGATGTTACCAGTACCAATGGTGGCAGCCAGGGCAGTCATGAGTGCGGAAAACGGAGATACGTCGCCGGTGCCGCGCTTCTTGGTGCGGGCTTCTTTGGAAAGTACACTGCCAATCGCATAGGGCAGGTTTCGCCAGGTTCTAAATTTCAATAGGCATGTGAGATACACGCCGGTGCCTACCAATAGGGTAAGCATGATAGGGCCCCATACGAGGCTGTCAATTTCGTTGACCACGGAGTTGATTGTAGCCATATCCATCTTAAAATCCCCCTTTGTTTACGCTGCTTAGGTTAGAATCGATGTCGATTTAGCCAGATAGTGATATAGGTTGCTCAGGGTTCTCAGGTTGCTCAAGTCGCTCAGGTTCATCGTACATGCCAATCAACGCTAGCGTTATTAGCTCATTCGAGGAACCTGAGAAACTTGAGCAACTTGAGGAACCTGAGAAACTTTATCGCAAAACCTTTGCCACAGCAGATTCAATCCTTCCTTCACAGCAATACTCGCATCCTAGGCTCAGAGTTTCTGCGAGTCTGAAGCTCCTACAAAAAAAGACACAGAAATATAATTTTCTGTGTCTTCTTTGACGCCTTTCCAGCCAATCGCTGGTATAAAGATAATTCTATGCCTTTTTGATTTCTTTTCAAGAAACAAGCTTCTGAATTCCCTCTACTAGGAGATCGACCGGGACATAACGGTCTATATTCACAGGTCATGAGCCTGGGATATACTTTCTGGAATGCGTAATGCGAAGTGCGTAGTGCGTAATGGTGGAAGGGGCGCATCAAATTGTATAGCGCCCCAATACCCCATATTTTTATAATATTTGCGGCACTATATGAATTGTGTGCCGCCACCTTCATTACGCACTACGCATTACGCACTACGCACTACGCATTCAATAAAAAACGCCCGCGAAGAAGATGTCTTCTTGCGAGCTTCCTTGCTCTCCATGGCTTTGCCACAAAGATGTAATTGATGCGGGAATTAGTAGCTAGGGATTAGGCCCTAGGGATTAGGAAATCCGTTTCCGCC
The DNA here is from genome assembly GCA_002297935.1 of Dialister sp. UBA734. GTDB lineage: Bacteria > Bacillota > Negativicutes > Veillonellales > Dialisteraceae > Dialister. The sequence goes on along the minus strand of DBLC01000017.1, from coordinate 30,228 downwards.
CATGTCATGTTTCACGTGAAACATGGGTAAAAAGGGTATGACTGTGCCAAGTTGTTACACCTAACACACAAAGAATAACACTAACCAAAAGGTTAAAAGGTTATGTTAGTTATGAGGCTTTCGTTAGAGTATAACCCTCTATAACCCTTTATACCCCTTTGACAACTAAAATCATCAATTTGTTAATCAAGTGGACAAGGTAGAACAATAACCTGTTTCTCTATGTTTCACATGAAACATGACGATCCACGATTAACAGGCAACGATGAGTCCTCATTTTTAAAATAGGGCCTCCGCTCCGAGGAAGACTTTCTGGGAATCTTCCTCGGAGCCCGGCATACCCTGAGAGATCAGTTTAGGAGGGCTTATCTTCCAGGGTGCCCTGAGCCGGATGGGGTGTCATATTAAATCCGAGGGGAAGGAAAATGGGAAAACCTTCCGATGGAAGTAATATGTAATGTATGGCCTGATGCTAGTCCTCTACGCTCGCCTGAGCTTTGGACAATTTTTCCTTGCTGGGATCTACATCTTCATATTCTTCATATTCTTTACCAGTTTCTAAGTGATCGAAATATTTAGCTGTTTCTCTCACTACGACACCGGAGAGAGCCAGAAGGGCAATCAGGTTAGGAATAGCCATGAGTCCATTGACGATATCTGCCAGAACCCAGATGGCTTCAAGTTTCAAGAAGGCGCCGCTTGCGACAAGTGCGATAAATACCACGCGGTAAGGAAGAACCCCTTTGGTGCCGCAGAGGTAAATCATGCAGCGTTCGCCGTAGTAGTTCCATCCCAAGATGGTGGTGAAAGCAAAGAGTACCAAACCAATCATGAGCATGTAGCCGCCAAAGAGCGGGAACGCATCTTTGAAAGCCGCATTGGTGAGAGCAGCCCCGTTGAGGCCATTCATCCATTCACCGGATACTACAATGGTAAGACCGGTCAGTGTGCAAATGATGATGGTATCAATGAAAGTACCTGTCATAGAAATCAGACCCTGTTCGGCAGGCCATTTGGTTTTAGCAGCAGCCGCTACGATAGGAGCAGAACCGAGGCCGGATTCGTTGGAGAATACGCCGCGGGCAATACCATTTCTCATAGCCAACATGATGGTAGAACCAAGGAAACCGCCAGCTGCCGCAGTGCCGGTGAAAGCATTGGAAATAATCATTTCCACAGCGGCTGGAACCTGATCCGCGAAGTAGCAAAGTACACCGATTGTTGAAATAAAATAAATCACTGCCATAGCCGGAACGATTTTGGAAGCCGCTTTGGCGATGGACTGCAGCCCACCAAGGGTGATAGCTGCGACCAGGGCGGTCAGAATAATCGCGGTCCACATCGGGTCCAGACCAATGGTCATTTTTGTGATATCTACGATAGAGTTCACCTGTGCGAAAGTACCGATACCGAAGTAAGCAACCAAGACACCGAATACAGCGAAGAGAGTGCCCAGCCATTTGTATTTCGGACCCATACCGTTTTTGATGTAGAACATCGGACCGCCGGCGATTTCACCTTTGGCATCCACTTCACGGTATTTCACAGCCAGAAGACCTTCTGCATACTTGGTGGCCATTCCGAAGAAAGCCGCCATCCACATCCAGAAAATAGCGCCCGGGCCGCCGGCTGCAATGGCAGTGGCTACGCCGACAATATTTCCTGTACCAACGGTAGCAGAAAGGGCAGTACAAAGAGCTTTGAAGGAATCAATATCCCCATGTCCAGCGTTCTGGGCTTTGAAAATCAAGCTCAGTGCTTTCGGTAAATGAACCACCTGCAACAGTTTCAATCTCAAAGTGAGAAGAATCCCAGTTCCTACCAGAAGAACCAGCAGCGGCGGTCCCCAGATAAAGCTATCTACCGCATTCAACATATCCATGTTTAACAAATCCATTTTTTAACGTCCCCCTCCTGAAAAAGTAAGATACAAAAAAGCCGGCATTCCAAAATAACAACTCTGGAAGCCGGCATTGTCTACCTTAACAATCACAAAAAGATGTGACGTTTTTTCTCTGTCCTTTTGCCTGAGAGATTGGGATCCAAATGAATCCTTACACCTTCGGCGCTCTTTTATGAGACTCTCCAGAGTGTGTCCACATACGGTACTATCTTTGGGAAGATACCTGAGAGTGTTACTCCTTCGGTAAGCCTGCGGAGACGCTGATTCATTCATAGAATTTGGAATTATAAAGATTTTTTCACGAACCTTCGTCAATAAAATTCTCAAATAGTTTACTATTCTCGAATTTTATTTCCTCGCTTCGCATAAAAAATCTAAGAATAATTCCAAATAATGAATGAATCAGTGTCTCCTGCGGCTTTCTCCCGCATGCTTCATCCACCAATATGAATTTGATGTTTGCATTATAAAACCATGGCTCCCATTTTGCAAGAGGAAAATGGGGATTTTATATAATTTTTAGAATCGAATATTGGTCACTTTAGGAAAAACGATAGAGTCATGTTTCACGGGAAACGTGATTCTATGGGTTATTATTCTGCTGATTTCCACTTCTAACATAGAAGTGATTTTGTAGAAGACAAGGTTAAAAGGGTTATAAAGGGTTATGGGAAAAACGGTATTCCCATAACCCTTTTAACCTTGTCACTAGCGATAACAGGACATGTTTCACAGAAGAAATCAGCAGAATCATACCCTTTTATTCAAATGTTTCACGTGAAACATAACTCTAGCGAAAAAAGATGTCCTAATCCCTAATTCCCAATCACGAGTCTACCAGTCATCAGATAGTATGGTCGATGAAGATAACAAAATAAAATCATTTCATATAGGTTGACTTTTACAACAAAAATGATAAAATTTAAATAGAAATTGCGGTGGCATACATAGCACCAATACAAAAAGTCATGGGAGTGATGACCCATGACTTTTTGCTTGCGCTGATGAGACGCATTGAGCTAGTTGCCACGTTGCAGTTCTACACATACTGCACTAGCACTTGTAATATCAGGCTGGCAATGAAACTTCCCAAGGCACTGATAAATAACTGAAGTAGAAAATCGCGAGGTAGCATACATAAGCACCTCCCCTCCTGCCAAATTGGCTTGATGAAGGCCGTGGCTTATGTAGCATATCATATTAAAATATTTTTCCAATGGTATACAACTGCTGATAATTAAACAAGAAGAACCCCTAGAAGATTTCGCACATCTTCTAGGGGTTCGTTCTTTTGTGCCTCATGGCCTTTCTAACTTCTTTACTATTTGTATTTTAGTATGACCGTCTCTCAAAATCAATCCTATTTCACATTTTACTCCTCATGAAACATGAGTCTAAAGGTTATTATTTTGCTGATTTCCACTTCTAACATAGCAGTTTTCCGGTAGGCGACAAGGTTATAAGGGTTATAAAGGTTTATAGGAGAAACGGTATTCTCATAACCCTTTATAACCTTTTTAACCCTGTCACTGGCGATAACAGGACATGTTTCACAGAAGAAATCAGCAGAATCATACCCTTTTATCCAAATGTTTCACGGGAAACATGACTCGTTATCCGTTATCCGTTACCAAATTCATTTGACATTTAATGCGCCAGGATGTATAAATAAATTGAAAATAATTTTCAATAAGGAGGTCTTATGGCAGATATATTTTGGGGACTTTTCATCCCTTTTCTCGGTACATCATTAGGGGCGGCTTGCGTGTTCTTTATGCGGGGCGAGATGAATCGCACGGTGCAGCGCGGGCTCACGGGGTTTGCGTCAGGCGTCATGGTAGCCGCTTCCATTTGGAGTTTGCTCATTCCCGCCTTGGATGAATCGGCGTCATTGGGGAAATGGGCCTTTCTGCCCAGTGTCATTGGTTTTGGCGTCGGCATGGCGTTTCTGCTTTTGTTGGATCACTTAATTCCTCACTTGCATATGAATGCCGACAAAGCAGAAGGACCGCATAGTCATTTACAACGAACCACCATGTTGGTCTTGGCAGTGACACTGCACAACATCCCGGAAGGTATGGCAGTGGGCGTGGTCTATGCAGGCTTCCTGGTGGGTCATGGAGATATCACCGCCGCTGCGGCTATGGCCCTTTCTATTGGGATTGCCATTCAGAATTTTCCGGAAGGCGCTATTATTTCCATGCCGCTTAAATCGGCAGGCATGGGAAGTTTCAAATCCTTCGTAGGCGGCGTCCTGTCCGGTGTAGTAGAACCCATCGGCGGGGTACTGACCATCATGCTCACTGCTATGGTGGTGCCCATGATGCCCTACCTGCTTTCCTTTGCTGCCGGTGCCATGCTCTATGTGGTGGTAGAAGAATTGATTCCAGAAATGTCAGCAGGAGAACACTCCGACGTAGGCGTCATCTGCTTCGCCATTGGTTTTATGATCATGATGGCACTGGATGTGGCATTGGGGTAAAGGTAACTGGTGACTGGTGACTTGGGGTTAGTAGCTAGGCTCTGGGGATTAGGAAATCTTTTTCCGGTAATATTATGTTTCACGTGAAACATTGATGAAAAAGGTTATTATTCTGCTGATTTCTTCTGTAAAACATTTTCTGCTATCTCCTGTCACAAGGTTGAAAGGGGTATAAAGGGTTATGGAAATACTGCTTTCAAAGGAAAACATTCTTTTTTCAGTACAATTTGTATTGACTTCTTTCTAGGGAATGGTACAATGCAAATAGAATTCACGGTGGCACAAAAAACACCAATACAAAAGACCTTGGGAGTGATGACCCAAGGTCTTTTGTATTGGTTATAAAACATCCCGTAAATTGTAAATGATTAAAGTCCTCTTACGTTACATCCATTTCTAAAAATACATCATTGGATAGTAGCATGAATCAGCACATTCGAGGAACCTGAGAAACCTGAGAAACCTTTCTCCCTTGTGATTAACTTTTTCACAATAAATCACAGGGTTATTCACTCGATACCATCGAAGAAAACACAACTCTCATTCACAAGTATTTCACAGCTTTTCACAAGTTAATCACATTGTTGTGCACAGGTTGTTTACAAGTAGTTGGTGACTGATGACTTGTTTTACCAGAGATTCTTTCCCAGTCACGAGTCACCAGCCTATTATAATCATGTTTCACGGAAAACATAAACAGTCATCCGTTTACTGTTAACCGTTAACCGTGGTTAGTTCCGTATCGGATTATCGTACCGTTGGTGTTTTATACCGCTAGAGGTGCCCTCTCAGCCTTCGGCAGCTCCCCCCGGCAGGGGAGCCGAGACGCTAGAAATGATTCCGCTAATCAAATGTTTCCCGTGAAACATGGCTAAAAAAAAGGTTATGATTCTGCAGATTTCTTGCATCTAACAAATCAAATACACCGCCTGTCCCAAGGTTAAAAAGGGTTATAAAAGGTTATGGAAATATCGGTATCTCCATAACCTTTTCATAACCCTTATAACCTTTGACTAAGCGGCATACGTGATTTATTTCACACAAGAAATCCGTAGAATCATAACCTTTTAAACGCCCCTACTGTCACAAGCCGTTTACTTCCCCATCGACCGATTGATCTCCCCTGCAATCATCTGCTTGGCGTTCCAATCGCCGTGGATGCCGTCCATGGCGAGTTCGGAGGGCATGACGTCGAAGTCGGCGAAGGGGGCAGCGGTATCGATGTGCGGGAGGCTGCGGATGTAGGCGTTGACGATGTCCACCGATTCTCGCCAATTTTCGTAAGTGGTTTCGCCGTAGTATTTTTGAATGTTGTCCGGATTGATGGGCACAATGGTCATGAGAATCGGCGTGATGCCGTGGGCGATGCATTTCTTTCGGATATTTTCCAAGTGGTGAATCACTTTTTCCGGATCGGCCCCCATGCGCAAATCGTTGATGCCGCCCATGATAAGCAATTGTTTCACGTGAAACGGAAGGACATCTCGGTCAAACCGGTCTTCCATCATTTCCGTGGTGTCGCCGCTGCGACCCATATTGACCGCCGGAAAGTCCAGGTAGGAAATATAACTATAGGCCATGTCGGCTGGGCTATGGTAGAGATGGCCGCCGCCCTGGGTGATGCTGTCGCCGAAGATGCCCACGTCGAAGTGTTCCCCCGGATGGGACCGCACTTTTTCTGGTAAACTCCAAATGCCCACCGGCTGGCCGCTAGCATCCATGCCGCGAACCCGCCAGTAGAACGTGCCAATTCTAGGCTGGCTATCATACACATTGGACAGGGACGTCACCTGGCTCCAGACGCGATGTTTCGATGGATGGAAATCATCCAGATTTTCCGGATAGTCTTTGGTCACTTCCACTTCGTATTTCACGGCCCCCGGATTTCCTGCATAGGAATAGACCGGATACAGCAAAGTGGACCCATTGCCCGGCCGGTACACGTTGGGATACGGAGCGTTTCTGGCAATCCGCTTCATGGTGCTTCGCACTTCCATAGGCGCGGAAAACGGCGCCAGTCCTTCCCAATCGGCGTCGATAGGACGAACCCGCCAATACAAAATGCCGCTGTCTCCGTTTTGGAAATCCGACAAATTCACCAGCACTTTGTTGGTGTAAATCTTCTTGTTGTGATACAGCGGGTTCTCCACCGGCGTATTGCGATCCAAATCCGCCGGAAGGCCCCGGAATATTTCCACCTCATACCGCACCGACTCCGGATTGTCCGCCCAAGTGAGCAGGACCAACTGCGGCCCCTGGGCCACTTCTTGCGACACGCTAGGTGGAAGCAGATGGTCCAAACCAATCGGTTCCGCTCCATAAGAAACCAAAGGCAGCGACAACGCTATCCATAAAGGAAATATGTATTTGATTGATTTCATGATTCTTCTTTCTAAATGATTCAATAGGTTCTGTTAGAGCGTTAATCTTTTGTAACTTTAGGTATACAAATCGCTCTCATAAGGTTCTGGGAGACCGTTATTTGTTAGTGGCTTTAGGCACATACCCTGCTGTCATAAAGTTCTATTGGCAAGAAATAGGATTGTGACTTGGGGTATATAAACCGCTATTAGAAGGTTCTGTACAAATCTGTTTCTCTTACATAGAACCCTTTGAAAATGTTTCCCGTGAAACATAATGCTTTTTCCTGTAATATCATCAAATGAATAAAGCGGCATAAAAGACTAGCGTCATTTCGACCGATGGGATTTGTGCTTAATGACGCCACAGGGTAGTTCGGTACCATGTTGGACAAAAGTGGAGAAATCTCAAACCTCCAGCGAGATTCCTTCTAACTGAGCTGAGCTATAACGGGATAATTCAGCTAGATCATTTTCCGCTACTGCTTTGAGAT
>DBLC01000017.1:0-22970 GCA_002297935.1 Dialister sp. UBA734 | reverse complement strand
ACTTCTGTCTAACATAGTACTGGACTACACGACAGAATCATCAAGCACAAATCCCATCGGTCGAAATGACGCTACCGATGATTCCGCTATATTATTCCTAATCCCTAGGGCCTAGCTACTAGTCACTAGTCACCAGTCACCAGTCACCCAAATTATAAACTCTCCCCAAATACCACTCGCAACGCTTCTTTCGCATCTTTGCTTCCTGCGGCGGCGGCCCGTTTGAGCCAGGTGTGGGCGATCTGTTGGTTCTTTGGTACGCCATAGCCATTGTTATAGCAGGCGGCCACCCATCCCATGGCTTCGCTGTAGCCATTTTCTGCGGCTTTCAGGAAAAGAGCGAACGCTTTGTCATCATTTCCTTCTTCGTGATAAATCACGCCCAGCTGCATGGTGGATGTATCCATCCCCAGGTCCGACGCTTTTTGGTACCATTCTTTGGCCAGCCGCTTGTCCTTTCGGGTGCCTTTGCCATAGTAATAGCAATTGGCCAGATTGCCCATGGCCGTAGGAATTCCCGCCTCTGCCGCCTGTTTCGTATAGTTGAATCCTTCCTTCTGTTCCTTCTTGTTTTTACTAAAGGAATACAAGAATCCCACCGTCATGGCTGCATCGGCCTGTTTCTTGGCCGCCGCTTTTTTCCATAAATACAATCCTTTGGATTTATCTTCCGGCACGCCTTTCCCATAATAATACAAAAATGCCAATGCATACAGAGCCTTCGGATCTCCCTCTTTGGCCAGTTTTTTATATGCCTGTATGGCTTCGTCCGCTTTCCCTGCTTTATATAACGCTTCTGCTTCCTCTAATGTAAGCATAGATAGTCTCCTCCTCTATGTCTGATAACGCTAGAGTCATGTTTCACGAGAAACATGACTTTAAAGGGTATTATTCTACTCTCCATGCTATGTCTAACATGGAACGCTAACGGTGAGTAACTGGGTTAAAAGGGTTATAGAAGGTTATGTATATACGCTAATCCCATAACCTTTTTAACCTTTATAACCTTGTCACTGGCGATAATACGAAATGTTTCACAGAAGAAATCAGTAGAATAATACCCTTTATTACTTTGTTTCACGTGAAACATGACCGTAGCGAATTTCGGGCCCAGTCACGAGTCACCAGTCACTAGTCACCATTTATCTCATCTGCGCCAATGCTTCTTCCGCTTCTTCATTCCCATTGTCCGCTGCTTCTTCCATCCAGGCCATGGCTTCTTCGTGGTTCTGTTCCACTCCCTGTCCGTTGGCGTACATGCAAGCCACCAGGTATTGGGCTTCGTCCAATCCTTGGTCAGCCGCTTTTTTCAAATACCGGAAGGCGTCGGTGTATTGTTCCTGTTCCAAATAGAACATCCCCAGGGAAACTTGGGCTTCGTTATTTCCTAAACGAATGGATTTTTTATAATATTTCTCCGCCTTCTTTTTATCCCCTTTTTCATCGTAGAGCCCGGCCAATAGCTGTGCGCTGGTTTCATCGCCTAGGTCGGTGGCCTGTTTCAGATAGGCCATGGCTTTCGTTTCATCGGGCGCTACCAAAGAGGAACCTGCATAGTCTGCGGTTTCTTCGTATTTCATATCCAAGTACAATTCCCCCAGCAGGCCTGCCGCTTCTCCGCTGCCGTGAGCAACTGCTTTTTCCAGCCACTCCATGGCCTTCACTAATTTGTCTTTGTCATTATTTTCAAAGGCTTCGTCGATTTCCATCTGGCCTAAAGCGTATTCGCTGTATTTATCCCCAAACGAAGCGGCCTTTTCGTAGCAAGCCTTGGCTTTTGATGTATCTCCAGCGTCTTCATAGCAAGCGCCCAAATCGTAGAGAGCCCGCCAATATTCAAAAAGCGCCCCTTTGGTGATCCATTTGAACCCTTCTTCTGGATTCATTACCATGCCCGGTTCGCAATAAAACCGGCCCACTTCATCCATAGCCAGCACATCGCCGGCCACGGCCTGCATCAGTACCTGCCGGAGAATATTTCCTGCCATATCCCACAGCGAATCATCGGTATAAGCCATTGCCATTTGACAAAGCGGTTCCCCCGCCTGTTTTCCAGCCTGGAAATAGTGGACCGCCTTCTTTTCATTGGCCACCACATGACCATAGCCTTCTCTGTATATGGTTCCTAACAGGTACAAACTCCGTCCCTGTCCCTTTTCTCCCTCTTTTTCCAGAACAGGCAACGCCTCATCGATCTGCCCCTGGAGAAATAATTCTTCACCCTTTGACGCTGTCATATCAATTTGCTCCTTCTATCAATTGTCATGTTTCACGGGAAACGATAAAAATGCGTAGTGCGTAGTGAGAAGTGCGTAGTGGTGGAAGGGGCGCACAAAATTTGGAAGCGCCCCTATACCCCTTTTTTTATTTTTTATAAAACTGGCGGCGCTATTTAATTTGATGCGCCGCTACCTTCATTACGCACTACGCATTACGCATTACGCACTATATTTTCAGGTATTCCTTCATCAACACCCTCGCGTCTGGATCGCCTTGGGCGTCGCTCCGGCGGAACCATTCTTCCGCACTTCTTAGATTTCTCTGGACGCCAAGCCCTTCAGCATAGCAGATACCCAGGAAATTTTCTGCCCGAGGATAGCCCTGGTCAGCGGCTTCGCGGAATTGTTTCACCGCTTCGAAATGGTTGCCTTCCTGGAGGGCCAATTCGCCCAATTTGCTGATCGCTTCAATCTGTCCTTCATTGGCCGCTTCGGTCAGGTAAGTTTTCGCCTTTTCCTCATCAGGCTCCACACCAATCCCTTCGGCGTAGCAATTTCCCAAGTACGCCATGCCATTCACGTCGCCGGCGTCAGCCGCTTTCTGGACCCACTGGAATCCCAACGCCTGCTCTTCGTCCCGGGCCTGATCATCCACGTCTTCCGAAGTGGAATGAATGATGTGTAGCATTCCCAAAGAGGCAGCCGCCGCAGCGCTTCCCAAATCCCAAGCCCGTTCATACCATTCCTTGGCACTGTCCAAATCTACCGGGGTACCGCGGCCATAGAAATAACAATCCCCCAGCTTATAGCAGCAATTGGCATCGCCCACCAAAGCCCCCTGTTGGAAATATTCCAAGGCCTTATCGAAATCAGGGGCGTCTCCATCACCTAAGATGTACATGGTGCCCAACGCATCACAGGCTTCCGTACTGCCATGTTCCGCCGCCCGCTGGAAACAAATTTCTGCCTTTTGCACATCTTCGTCCACACCGAAGCCCACATAATAACAATCACCCAAATGGAGTTCCGCTTCGTGATAGCCCAGACCGGCGCCTTTCAAATACCATAAATAGGACTGGTGAGCATCGGAAAAAGGCAACTCCTCATTGCCATACAACTTGCCTGCTTCCACCATGGCCATAGCGAGCCCCAAATTGCCTGCTTTCTCAAACCAAGCGAGGGCCTTTTCCATATCGGCCTTCACCCCTAAGCCCCGTTCGTACATGATACCAATCTGATACATCGCAAAAGCATCGTTCTCCTTCGCCATGTCCCGAAGCACTTTCATCAAATCCCGATAGGCCTCCACCTGCTCCTTGCTCTTCTCTCGCATAAAGATCAGAAACAGAAAGGCCAACGGCTCCTCCGCATTGGCAGCCTTGTCGATGTATTCGCCAAACTGGTCATTGTCTTCCGGTACCAAAATGCCATAGAAATAAAACATACTGAGCAAAAACTGCGCCCGCCCGTCGTTTTCATCTGTAGCCAGAACGCGAAGAGCATCAAAACTTTTTCCAAATTCGCCCTGTAGAAATAATGCCTCTGCCTCTTTAGTCGTAATCATAGGATCCTCCTGTATGTTGGTGACTGGGATTAGGCTCCGAGTCCGCTAAATTCATGTTTCACGGGAAACATTTCAATAAGGGTTATTACTCTACTGATTTCTGGTTTGAAACATATCTTGCTATGGCAAGCGGCAAGGTTAAAAAGGGGTATAAAAGGTTATGTACATACGGTATTCCCATAACCTTTTTAACCTTTTATAACCTTGTCTCTAACCGGCATGCCTCTATGTAAAAACCAGAAAACAGCAGAATCATAACCTTTATCCATGTGCTTTTCTTTTATTATAGCATGAATTGAGTGACTGGTGACTCGTGACTGGTGACTGGAAATTTTGATTCCGATAGAGGCATGTTTCACGGGAAACAGGGCGATAAAGGTTATTATTCTACTGATTTCTGCTGTGAAACATGAATATAAGGGTTATGATTCTGCTGACTTCTGTTGTAAAATATTTCCTACTATGGCCAGTAACAAGGTTAAAAGGGGTATAAAAGGTTATGGAAATACGGTATTCTCATAACCCTTTATACCCCTTTTTAACCTGTCACTCACATTTATCATGCTATGTTAGAAAATCGGAAGAAGTAGAATAATAACCTATATGTACATCGTTTCCCGTGAAACATGACTATACAGGTTATGATTCTCCAAATTTCTTCTGTAAAACATTTCCTACCATCACCAGTGACAAGGGTAAAAGGGGTATAAAAGGTTACGGGAATACGGTATCCCCATAACCTTTTATACCCCTTTTTAACCTGTCGCTCACTTTTGTTATGCTATGTTAAAAAATCGGAAAAAGCAGAATAATAACCTGTACGTACATTGTTTCCCGTGAAACATGGTTTCAGCGAACTCGGAAACTCCTAATCCCTAAGGCCTAGCTACTAGCTACTAGTCACGAGTCACCAGCTACCCAATTAGTAGTTCCCTGGCAGAAAATACACCGGATCCACCGCATCGCCGTTGATACGAACTTCGTAGTGACAATGAGGGCCTGTGCTATTTCCTGTGCTTCCTACCAGAGCCACCACGGTGCCTTGTTCCACCTGCTGTCCTACAGTGACAAGCAGGGCAGAGTTGTGTCCATAGCGGGTGGTAATGCCACCATCGTGTTTGATTTCCACCAGGTAGCCATAGCCGTCGACCCAGCCGGCCTGGGTGACCGTGCCGGAAGCAGTGGCTTCTACGGGTACCCCATAATCGGAAGCGATATCGATGCCTTCATGGTAGGTAGAACCAATCCCACCGGGGCTATTTCTGAAACCGTACCCACTGGAGATTTCCCCTTTAACGGGCCACATATCCGGTGTGGTGGAAGATGTGTGCATCATCTGCACCTGCATGCCGTAGGTCTGGTTCATCACTTGTTCGCGAAGAACAATCAGGGTTTTGATTTGCGAATCCAGTCGGGCATCCAGTTTCCGCATCTGGCTCAGCAGCTGTCCTGGGGTGCTGGCTTCTGTCTGGCTCGCTTCTACATTCTTGTGGTCCGACGCTGCTACTTGCCTCGCTTTATCGGGCACCGTAGACGCACCGCCCTGTCCGCCGGTGCCGCCTTGGGAAATATTTTGCGCTGCCCCGTTGTTATTGGCTTTGATCATATCCTGCAGCTGGTCCGACAATTTTTCAATGGTCTGGGTTTTATCCGCCATTTCGTCTAGCTTCTGCTGGGCCATATGGAGCTGGTTCTGGTACAGTGCATTTTCCTGTTTCAAAGAATTCATGGAAACCAAACTATACACCGAAGTCCCCAGGGCCAGCACAAACACCGCCCCAGCCGCCACGGCGCCGAGTTTCCATTTCTTTACTTCCTCCCCGGTGAAGTGAAAGGACACGTCACCATTTTCGTTATTTATATCTTTCCGCATAACATTTCTCGATTTCTTTCTTACTCATAGGGTTCTGTTGGCATTGAACCGTTTGCAACTTTTAGTTGTTATGCCGCTCTTATAAGGTTCTGTTGGTGTGATAAGCGTTTGTGGCTTTGGGCTTTTATACCGCTGTCATAAGGTTCTGTTGGTGCTAAACCGTTTGTAGCTTTTGGTTTTCATACCGCTCTCATAAGGTTCTATTAGTATAAAAACGATTGACTTTCATTTAGAACCTTTGTATAGCGGATATCATCACAAGATGACACTAGCCATACCACCGCTACAGAACCTTTATATCACGGTATCGTCACCAACTGTCTCCAGCCCCGCCACCGCTACAGAACCTTTACATAAAGGTATCACCACCAACTGTCTCCAGCCCCGCCATCGCTACAGAACCTTCGACGTTCATGTTTCATGGGAAACATGCCGCCAGCGGTTTCACCGCTAACGTTATTTCACATCAATCTTATGGCTCACTGGCTGGGTGCGGGAGAGGTCTTCTTGTCTGGACTGGTCCACTGCCACCTGGGCTTCTTCAGCCATATCGGGCATGAGGGTATCCAGGGCGATATTGATGCTTTCTGCTTCTTCCGAAGAGAGGGCTTCTTTGCACTGTCCATTGGTGATCTGTTTTGCATAGATACGAGAAGTATCGTGACCAGCCAGGGAGGAGAGGATGAAGCCATTGTTCTTCCCATCCAATACAGTCAGAGAGAAAGACAGTTTGTCACCGGTGTCGTCAAAGGCATCGTAGCGAACCAGTCCCACTTTCTGGAACGACTGGAGCTGCATGGTAGCCAAAAGTTCCTGCTGGTGCAGCATATTTTCCGAAGATGTCACCATGTCCCGCAGTTCTCGTACTTCTGTGGACAGGCGCAGTTCCAAGGAACCGCCGTCTTCTCCATTCATGAAATATTTGTATTTCTTGGTCAAACGATTGAGCCGACTTCTCAGCATCAAAATCTGAGCGGCTAAAAACAGGAACAGTACCAAAAAGATACCGCCTATGACATACAAAAGGGTATTTGATTCCAACATTCTATATACTCCGATATTTTGCTAACCTGTAATCGTCATGTTTCACGTGAAACATAGCGATAAAGGTTATTATTCTGCCCTGTTCGCTCCATGCACAAACAGAAGATACCGCTTATTAAAGGGTTATATAGGTTATAAAAGGTTATGTACATACGATATTCTCATAACCTTTTTAACCTTTTATAACCTTGTCTCTCCCCCACATGTTTCTATGTTAAAACGCAGGAAGCAGCAGAATAATAACCTTTAGAGTCACGTTTCCCGTGAAACATGACTCTATCCGTATATTACCGATTCAGTAATTCCGTAATTCTTTCAAATTCTTCTTCGCTCTTGAAGGCGATGGAAATGGTGCCTTTGTGGCCTTGTTTGCTTTGTTTCCATTTGATGCGAACTTTGCTTCCTACGGAAAGGCCCAGTTTTTCTTCAATGGAATGGAGATATTCTGCCACTTGCTTGTCTTCTTTGGCTGGTTTTTTATGTTCTTTCTTCTGCTTCGCCAGTTCTTCGGACTTGCGGGCTGACAAACCTTCTTGGACAATCTGCCGGGCCATGGCCAGCTGTTCTGCTTCGGTGGCCAGGGCCAGCACCGGCCGCACCTGTCCCACCGTGAGCTGTCCATCTCGCACCATTTGTTTCACTTCCGCCGGAAGGGCCGAGAGGCGAAGCATGTTGGTGATGTAGGGACGGCTCTTTCCCATCTTTTCTGCCAGGGTTTCCTGTTTCATCGGATAGCTCTGGAGCAGCTTTTCATAGGCTTCGGATTCTTCGATGGGGTTCAGATTTTCACGCTGCAAATTTTCAATCAGCGCCACTTCTGCCATAGCCTGGTTATCATAGGATGTCAGAATGGCCGGAATGGTTTTGAGCCCCGCCAGTTTGGCCGCCCGATAGCGCCGTTCGCCGGTAACCAGTTCGTATTCGAAATTGCCATCTTCGTCCCGATAGCGCACGGTCACCGGTTGGATGACCCCCTTATCCTTAATGGACGCTGCCAAACTCTGGAGGGCTTCTTCTTTAAATTCTCGTCTCGGCTGCCAGGGATTGGGATGAATTTTGGAAAGGTCCAATTCGATCACCTTTCCGCCTTCATCGAGGGCACTTTCCAGAAGAGACCCCAGTCCACGTCCCAATTTCTTTTTAGTCACGTTTTAATACCTCCCGGCATAACTTCTTGTAAGCCTCCGCCCCTTTGGACTTTGGCGCATAGGTTAAAATAGATTCTCCAAAGCTCGGTGCTTCCGACAATTTGACACTTCTAGGAATCACGGTTTTGAACACTTTGGAGCCGAAATATTTCTTCACTTCTTCTGCCACCTGGATGGACAGATTGGTTCTGCCGTCAAACATGGTGAGCACAATGCCCAGGATATGAAGGGACGGATTCAGCTTGCGGCCCACAATCTGCACGGTCTTCACCAGCTGAGACAACCCTTCCAGGGCATAAAATTCCGCCTGAATGGGAATAATAATCGAATCGGATGCCACCAGGGCATTGAGAGTCATCAGTCCCAAGGAAGGCGGGCAGTCAATCAGAATGTAATCGTAACTGTCTTTCAGCCCTTCGATTTTCCGCTTCAACAAGGTTTCTCGTTCTGAAAGGCCAGCGATTTCAATTTCCGCACCGGCCAGGTCGATGGAAGCAGGCAAAAGAAATAACTTCTTCAGCGCCGTCTTCACAATGGCCTCTTCCACAGGCTGATCATTCAGCAATACATCGTACAGATTGCCTTGAAACTTCACGCCGTCAGACAGCCCGCTGGTGGAATTTCCCTGGGAATCTTCGTCGATTAAAAGGGTCTTTTTCCCCTTGTCTGCCAAGTACGCCGCCAGGTTCACCGCCGTGGTGGTTTTCCCCACGCCGCCTTTCTGATTGATGATGCTGATAATCTTGCCCATAGTTTTCTTCCTTTCACCGATAGTCTTTATTAGTATAGCATTTTTTTGTACTTTCCGCACGACATTTATGAAATACAGTGCGTAATGAGATGTTGTAAACCGCAAGAGTCATGTTTCATGTGAAACATGTCGGTAAAGGTTATGATTCTGCTGATTTCTTCTGTGAAACATTTTCTGCTATAGCTAGTGTTTAGGTTATAAGAGTTATAAAAGGGTATTGGGAAAACGGTATCCTCATAACCTTGTATAACCTTTTTAACCTCGTCACTGGCGATAGCAAGATATTTTTGACTGTAGAAATCAGTAGGATAGTAACCTTTTTTACAGTAGGATAGTAACCTTTTTTATAAAACATGACTCTCACGAATGTCCAAATGACTCTTGACAAGTATTCCTATCTTTGATACTCTCATGATTGAAATAATTCAATTTATCGATTATGGAGAATCATATGGAAAAAATTTACATCAACACAGCGAAAGCATTAAAAGCCATTTCGGATCCCAAGCGTTTAAAAATTGTAGATATGCTTTCTTGTAAAGCCCAGTGTGCTTATAAGTTGCAGGAAGCCTTTGCTATCACCCAGCCAACATTGTCCCATGATATGAAAGTTCTGGTAGAATCTGGTCTGGTTCTGGACCGTCGAGAGGGAAAACATATTTATTACTCCCTGAATCCAGAGGCTTTGAAAGAACTGCAGGTCATTATGGGAGAAATATTTAAGCATAAGACATGTTGTGTGGGGGAAGTGCGTGACTAGTGACTGGTGACTAGTAGCCAGGAATTAGACAAGATGTTTGAAAGAGTCATGTTTCACGTGAAACATGACTCTTTCTTTTTGGCATAATCCCCAGTTCCTAGTCACGAGTCACCAGTCACCTATGATAAAAAACTAGTTTTTATCTCTCAAAAGTGGTAAACTATAAGCGTAAATAGCAAAGTTCTTTGCTATAAATTGGTCGTGAGGTGATAAACATGGCAGAAGTAACTGAAAAAAGTATTGTTGTACGTGGCGTAGACAAGTACGAAGTGGCTGATCTGAAGCGTGTTTACGGCAGCGTTTGCTACCAGGGCGGAGAATTCGTATTCCTCCAGTTCCCGATTGTAGGAGATACCGTAAGAGACTATCGTCCGGACAGCTATACCACAGCTATTCAGCTGGGTGATGAAGTATTCGACGGACAGACTTTCCACTATCATGTAACACTGACCTATGATGGTCATGTCAGAGAAGTGGTTTACATGGGTCTCGACGATGCCGGCAGACCGGATACCGTTGATATCGAATAAGAAACCTCAAAAAAAGCACAGCGAAAGCTGTGCTTTTTTATTGGAGAAAAACGAAATGAGTCATGTTTCACGAGAAACAATGGTTTGAAAGGTTATTATTCTGCTGATTTCTATTTCTAACATAGAATAACCAAGGCGAGAGACAGAGTTAAAAAGGGTATACAAGGTTATGAGAAAAACGGTAGCCTCATAACCTTGTATACCCCTTTATAACCTTGTCTCTGGCTATAGCAGAAAATGTTTCACAGAAGAAATCAGCAGAATAATAACCTTTGATATCATGTTTCACGTGAAACGCAATAGATTTAAAAATGTAATCTGCGGCGCTATATAATTTGTGCGCCACCACCACCATTTCTAACTTCTCACTTCTAACTTCTTACTGCTTTTTCAGTCCTGGTACGATCAATATTCCGCTAGTGATGAGTCCCACGAAAAGCGGATCAATGGGACTATGAAGGAACGTCGCCACCAAGGACGCAGCGGTACTGCCAATCATGGAAATCACCGCCCAGGTGGGTTTCAGATGGCCCGGATAGAACACTGCCAGAGACAGCGGCAGGAAAATGCCGCCGCCCCGAAGGGCCATGGAGAGGTAGGTCCAGAAGAGCACTTCGGTGCCTCGGTTCATGATGGCAATCAGAGAGGTCACTCCCAAAACTGCAATGACCAAGACTCGTGTCAGAAGCAGTTGTTTTCGATCGTTTTCAATGCGAAGCAGCGGCGCCACCATATCTCTAGCCATCATGGTCCCGATGCCTAGCACCAATCCGCCAATGCCACCGATGAGAGAAAGGATGATACCGCCCATGGCGAGCCCGCCAATCAGCGGATGCACTTCATTGATGAGATAGGTCGGAAGCACCATGATAGGAAGCACGTCGGGATAAAAAGCCTGCATGTACATGCCAATTGCCACGGAAGGAAGGCCCACGGGAATCACAATGAGGGCCGCCAGGAAACAGCCAAACGAAGCGGTCGCTGGTGTATCAGCAGAGAAAATGGCCTGGATGTAGGTTTGTGTGCAAAGAACTCCGACGATAACGGAAAACAGATTCGCCATGGCCGGTTCCCACCCCCGTCCCACCAAACTGAACTGGGACGGATCCATTTCTGCCAAGTACGATGTTTCTTTGATAGAAGAAAAAGCTTCAAAGCCCGCAATGAACAACGCAAACCAGATGATGCCCATTTTCAGCATCCCACCGATACCGGCGGATTTCATGCCCCCAAAGAACGTATAAGCCGCCACCAGCACCACCAGAATCACCGCGGCCACACCGGGTTCCACGTGAAACACTTCGGAAACAATTTCCAAGCCCGGCAGACAGCTGGCTACCGCAGAAAATAAAATGCCGATAGAAGAAATCAAAGAGGACAATTCTTCCGCTTTCTTTCCGTAGTGAAGGGACAAAAATTGAGGAATCGTTTCCAGCCCGGTGCCTCTCATTTTCTTGGCATAAAAAATGCCCATAATGATAAAGGCAATGCCGCTTCCCAGGGTAAACCACCAGGCAGACAAGCCAAAATTATACGCCAACTGGGCGGTCCCCACCGTAGCGCCGCCGCCCACTACGGTACCGGCGATACTGCCAGCCACCAAAGGCGCCCCGGCACTGCGTCCGCCCACACTGTATCCGGCGGCGGACTTGATGGACCGGGAATGATAAATCCCGATCCCAATCACCGCCGCCACGGTTCCGATCATGATGATTAAATGAAACATCGTTAAGTTCATGTTTTTTCTCCTGTTTATTAAGTGACTAGTAGCTAGGGATTAGGCCCGAAGTTTGCTAAAGACATGTTTCATGTGAAACAATGCATAAAAAGGTTATTATTTTGCCGATTTCTATTTCTAACATAGAGTAGCAATGGTGAGTGACAAGGTTAAAAGGGGTATAAAAGGTTATGCTAGTCTCATAACCTTCCATAACCTTTTATAACCTTGTCACTGGCGATAGCAGAAAATGTTTCACAGCAGAAGTCAGCAGAATTATAACCTTTAGATGTATGTTTCACGTGAAACATGCCTCTATTGATTTCTAGTCCTAATCCCTAGGGCCTAGCTACTAATCCCTCACACCTAACTGCGTCAGCAATTCATCCGCATTTTCCACCACCGTGGTTGCTCCATGTCTTAAAAGGAAATCTTTCGTTCGGAAGCCCCAGGTAACGGAAATGCATGGCATACCGGCGTTCTTAGCGGTTTCCACGTCCACTTCGGAGTCGCCGATGTACACTGCATCAGCCGGTGTAAGGTGAAGGGTATCCAAAATGTGAAGGAGCATATCCGGATCCGGTTTTCGACGGACTTGTTCACTATTTCCTATGGTCACTTCAAACAGACCTTCAAATTGAGCGGCCGCCAATTTCTGCACATCGCAGTCGTCTTTGTTAGACGCTACGGCAGTGTGAATCCCCTGGCGCCGCAAGGTGTGAAGCACGTAAGGAATCCCTTCGTAGGGATGGCTGTGCAGATGGCAATGGGCGCTGTAGTGCTTGGTGAAAATCGCTTTGATCTGCTGCACTTCCGCAGACGAAAAGCCGTACTGGGACAGCGGAATTCGGTTGCCGATGTATTCCAAATCCTCCGCCGGACACCCCTCCGCCATGGCCAGCACTTTTTCCATATCCGCATCGATAGCGCAGCCATAGCAAAGCCGCACCAATTCGGGTAAGAAATCATGGCGCTTCCCCATCTTTTCCAGCGCGTAATTGGTGGAAATGGTCAAATCTTCCAAAGTATTCAAAATGGTTCCGTCCATATCGAAAATCGCGATTTTTCGCATATATTGCCTCCTTGTTTCACGTGAAACAATTTTCTAAAGGGTTATGATTCTACTCATTTCTATTGTCTCACAAAAAGCAAGAAACCGCTATGCTAAAGGTTATTATTGCTGAAATGGATACCTTCTCCTTTCTTTTAGGCGGCTTTTCAAAGGGTTATGATTCTACTCATTTCGTTTTTCTCACAAAATAAAATACCGCTATCATATTGGTTATAAAAGGTTATTTCATAATCGTATAACCCTTTATACCCTTGATGATAACGGTATTTTGATATGTGAGAAAATTGAAGTCAGCAGAATAATAACCCTTATGGTAGCGCTATCTCTGCTTTGTTTCTCAATCGAGACCAGCAGAACAATACCCTATGTTTCACGTGAAACATCACTTATGTTCAAAAATATCTACTCGACGGGCTTCGGCGTGATTGGATGCTGCGTCGTCGGCGCCTTTGATCATTTCTACCAGTTTGGAACCGTCCACGCCCTGAGAAACGGCGTAGTCTTTGACGGCTTTGATGCGGCGGCCGGCCAGTTCTTTGTTGTAATCGGCACTGCCGGTCGGGTCAGCGCGGCCCACCAGTTTGAATACGTGGCCCGTGGCTTTGGCCTGTTTCACGAAGGCATCCAAGTTCACTTTCTGCGCATCGGTCAGTTCTGCCGAATCGCTGCCGAAATGAACGCTATTGAAATAGTAATCATTTTCCGGAGCGGCCACCGGTTCATCCGCCGGAACGGCTACGGGCTGTGCGGTCTGTTTGGTTTCCGCGGTGCGAACCACCGAAGCAGCCGGTTCTTCTTCCTCTTCATCGAAGTCATAGCTCTTGGTCGGTTCTTCGTAGGAAATCACCGGGTCGTGACCACCGAAACGATAGGACACGCCGGCCTGGAAGCCTTTGAAGGACACGTTGCGATCGCTGTTGCCGCGGGTATTCATGTAGTGATAACCTGCATTGAGGTCCAGGTTGTGATCCAGGGCCAAGTTCACGCCAGCTTCCCACATGGAGGTTTCTTCCGTGCCCAGCGCCCCTTTGGCATACAGGTCCACCACTTCATTGATGGGCTGGCGAGCCACCACGCCCACTTGCAGAATGTTGTTGGTCACTTTGCCGTCATGGAAAACGCTGCCGGGGAAATCTTTCAAGGAAATACGATTCCATCCCCCGAAAGCCGCTACCTGCGGATGGAACGAATAAAGTGCATTGATTTCATTCATATTTCCACTGGTATGGTCTGTATGAAGGCCAGTGTACTGGTACTGGGCGGCCCATTTGTCGGTGATCCCATAGGTCGCGCCGCCTAAGAAATTCCATTCTCCGTCCGATTTATATCCCTGGCTGCGGGTCGATGCATCCCACATGCCAACATTGATTTCCGTTTCACCAGGACGGAACGTGGTCTGCGGAGACGCATAAGCGGCCGTAGAAAGCGCCGCCATAGCCAGCATCATTGCGATTGTCTTTTTCATAACATCACCTCGTTAGAATGTGTAAAAACATGTATATCTTTATTATAGCATGGAATGGCTAGTGGTTTGAGTGCGTAGTGAGTAGTGCGAAGTGCGTAGTGGTGGCGGCGAGCCCTCGAATTGCTCTTATAGCGATGACCTTAAATAGTACGATCCCTTTTTATATAGCTCGCCGAAACGGGAAAAGGGATAGAGTCATGTTTCACAGGAAACAATGTATAAAAAGGTTATTATTCTGCTAATTTCTACTTCTAACATAGAATAGAAATGGTGAGCGAAAGGTTTAAAAGGGTTATAAAAGGTTATGAAGCTACCGATTTTCCCATAACCTTTTATAACCCTTTATAACCTTGTCGTTTGCGATAGCAGGAAATGTTTTGCAGAAGAAATCAGTAGAATAATAATCCTTAGCATCATGTTTCCCGTGAAACATGACTCTTGCGAACTCCAGGCCTTATCCCTAGCTACTAGTCACCAGTCACTAGTCACCCTGTTTCATTGCTTTCTGCAGTTCTTCCAAGGAGTGAACGTTCACTTCGGAAATCAGTTTCTTGAATTTTTCCAACTGCTGTGCCACGTCCGGTGCCAGGGGCGGGAATTTCGGATTGATTTTTTTGAGGGCCGACAGGGTAATCAAAGCCACCAGGTAGCGGGTGTACCATTTGTTATCCGCCGGAACGATGTACCAGGGCGCGTAGTCTTTGGATGTTTTGGAAATAATTTCTCCGTACAATTCCTGGTACCGGTCCCAATACTGCCGTTCGTTGATATCGGACATGGAGAATTTCCAGTTTTTCTGCTGGTTGAAAATGCGATCCATGAGACGCTTCTGCTGTTCTTCTTTGGACACGTGAAGGAAAATTTTGATCATCGGGAAGCCGTTTTGAGACAAATATTTCTCCCAATGGTTGATTTGTTCATACCGTTCTTCCCAAATGTTTTTATCAATCAAATTCTTCGGCAGCTGGCCCTGGTGAATCAAATCATGAATGCGGGTCACGATGACGTCTTCATAGTGGGACCGATTGAAAATGCCGATGTCCCCCCGTTCCGGCAGGGCTTTGTTGATACGCCACATGTAATCATGGTCTTTTTCCTCGCTGGTGGGCTGTTTGAAAGAAACCACCTTCACACCCCCCGGGTCCAGCATGGCAAACACGTGCTTCACCGTGCCGTCCTTCCCCGCTGCATCCATGGCCTGCAGCACGATAATGAGGCCGTAGGTGTTCTGGGCATAGAGCTTTTCCTGTAACTCTTTCATCTGCTCCAATGCCTGCGGGAAATACAGGGACTTCACCTTCGCCTTGTCAATCTTCACATCACAAGCGGTGGAGTATTTCTTCAAATTCACCGCACTGCCCTCTTTGACACGATACTGTTCAATATCCACTACATTTTCTTTCAGTTCTTCTGCCATAGTAATCTCCCTTCCATTTTTATACCATTGGAGTAAAAACATACCATTAACCGATAGGGAAATAAGGTTATTATTGTGCTAATTTCTATTTCTAACATAGAATAGCAACGGTAAGAGACAAGGTTAAAAGGGTTATAAAAGGTTATGGGGCTACCGTATTTCCCATAACCCTTTATAACCTTTATAACCTTGTCTCTTGCTGTAGCAGAAAATGTTTTACAAAAGAAATCAGCAGAATCATAACCTTTCAATCCATTGTTTTACATGAAACTAGTATCTAGTAGCTAGGCCCTAGGGATTAGGCCCGGAGTTCGCCAGTGTCACAGCTGCTAGCCGATTAGTCGCTAGGAGCTAACAGCTAGTGACTGTGACACAAAAGAAATTTGAGACCACCGTTTTCCCCATAACCTTGTATAACCTTTTATACCCCTGTCGCACGCCGATATGCTTCTATGTTAGATGTAGCAATCAACAGAAACATAACCTTTACCACCAATGTTTCACATGAAACAATCCATGGAAAGGTTATGATTCTGCTGATTTCTTCTGTGAAACATTTTCTGCTATCGCCAGTGACAAGGTTATAAAGGTTATGATGGGTTATTGGAAATACGGTATCCCATAACCTTGTATAACCAGTTTAACCTTGTCGCTCACCGTTTCTACTCTATGTTAGATATAGAGATCAGTAGAATTATAACCTTTACCACCATTGTTTCCCGTGAAACATGACTCTAGCGATACCACCCAAATCCTCACTTCCACCACTTCTGCGGCATTTTCCGCAATGTTTCCCTGGCCTCTTCTTTCGTAATGGTCTGCATGGGTTTGTGGAGTAAAATAGCCAAGAGTTTTCGTTTTTCTTCTTCGGTTGCAAATTTATGAAATATATTTTCTTTATAGCGATGAATCAGGATGTCCCGGGCTTTCTGGTATTGGCCGTAATCGCAGCCTAAGATTTGCCGCACTTCCTGATAGGTCAGGTGGGGATGTTCTTTCAAAAGCAAGGTCACCCGGTTTTGGTTTGTTTTTCGTAATTTCCGTTCGCAAGCGGGGCAAAGTTGTTTGTCCTGGGGACACAGGCAGCCGCACATGGCACAGGGATGGTACCCGTGGGCCAATTCCCCTTTGCGAATTTTCAGCACTTCCCTCATCATGTGCGCAAAAGGCTCGCGAATGGTTTCGTTAGGCACATGGCCTTGGACCCACTTTTGAATCCACTGGTTCTCCCCGTCTGACAAGGTCTGGTTGTACATGACCTGTTCTTTCTCAATGTTCCGATTGATCGGGTCCAAGGTGGTCATGGTTTTATATTTCTTCTTCCGCGGGCCGGCAATGAAATGAATTTCTTTGAACTGCTTGCCAAAATCATCTTTTGCCAGTTCCTGCAAAATGTCAGCCTGCATCATGTACAGCTGCTGCATGAAAACCGAATTGGTGACCGTGACGAAAAGGATTTCTTTTTTGTAACTGGAAATATAGGATTCTTTGGCCATCACGTGCCCCACGATTTTCTCCCACCGCTTTTGCAGCAAAAAGAATCGGAACCCATCGTGTCCAAACAACTGATGCTCCGCTTCCCATTGCTTAAACACATTGGTGATGGAATCCATCTTCCGATACCGCTTGCCAGAAGGCCGTTTGTCTTCGTCCATTGTGACTCTCACCTACTTTCCATGCAGCTAAACATAAGAAATGATTTCGCTAGAGGTTACAGGTTGCTCAGGATTCTCAGGTTTCTCAGGTTGCTCGAATGTGCCAAGTATAGTAAAGGTTATTATTCTACTGATTTCTTCTGTGAAACATTTCTTTCTATCGTTAGTATCAAGGTTAAAAAGGTTATATAAGGTTATGGGGATACCGTTTTCGCATAACCCTTTATAACCTTTTTAACCCCATCGCTCACGTTTGCAGCACTATGTTAGAAATAGTATAAAGCAAAATAATAACCAATAGAGTCATGTTTCCCGTGAAACATGACTCTATTGGTGACTGGTAGACTAGTCACTAGTCACCCCTATTTAACTGTATTCTCTCCATTGTCTCCGCATCTGATAAAAACTCGGTTCCCGTAATGATGGTCTGTATTTCCTGCTGCGCTAAATACCCCATCAGGGCCTGTCTTCGCTGGGTGTCCAATTCACTGCCGATGTCGTCTAGGAGGAGCACCGGATAGGTGCCGGTTTCTTCTTTGATAAATTCCAGTTCTGCCAGTTTCATGGCCAAAATGGCGGTGCGCTGCTGGCCTTGGGAGCCGTAGGCGGAAATATCGATGCCATTCATGAGAAATTGCAAATCATCCCGATGAGGGCCCACGGAGGTGCGGCACAGCCGGGCGTCTTCTTCCCGATGGTCCGACAGGGCTTTGAGATACCATTCCATATCGGACGGATGGTCTTCCCCTTCGTTCTGCCGGTATGCCACTTGGAGCTGTTCCTGGTTGCCGGTCAGCACCGCTTCCATGGCAGGCACGGTGTCGTTCATTTTCGACACCGTTTCCCACCGCTTTTTCACCAAGTAGGCCGCACCGGAAGCAATCTGCATGTCCCACATGTCCACATCGGGCCGGCGGTTTTGAAATTGGGCTCTTCGAAATTCCGCATTGCGCTGCTGCACCGCCCGGTTGTATCGAATCAGTGTCTCATAGTACCGAGGAGATACCTGAGATATTTCCATATCCAAAAAGCGGCGGCGAAACAGCGGTGCCCCTTTGATGAGCTGCAATTCGTCGGGAGTGAATAACACGGTCCGAAACAGACCCATCAATTCTTTTTTCTTAATGGCCGTGTCATTCAAAAACAGTTTCTTCCCCTGCTGCCGGGACAATTTGATTTTGATTTGGTGAGACACCTGGTGCACTTTGTATTCCAAAAGAATGGTGCCTTCTTCCTGGCCCAACTGAATCATTTCCTGGTCATTGGACGTGCGAAACGATTTTCCCACCGAGCTGTAATACACCGCTTCGATCAGATTCGTTTTGCCGCACCCATTGGGCCCCACCAGTAGAGTCATCCCCGGGGCAAGCGTTATTGATTTGTCTTCCATATTTCTGATATGAATCAGACGAAGCGATGTACAGAGCATGATGGGGTCCTTTCTTTTGGTCTATTTCTTACATTATACCCGAAATGGGAGATTTAAAACAGACAGATACCATGTTTCACTGGAAACATTTCTTACAGGTTATACTCTATAATTTGGATCATTTAACAATTCGATGGCACGGCTTGTCAAAAGGTTATGATTGTGCAGCTACCGATTTTTCACAAATCATTTCATGACAAAGAGAAAAGGGGTATAAAGGGTTATGATATTTCTGATGGTTTCACAGGTTTCTTCTCGAAAAGAGTTATGTTTCACGTGAAACATAGGTTATAGAAGGTTATTTGGGTGCTATTCTCGTTTTTGAATCAATGATCATATTTCCAAAGAGAAAAGGTTATGAAGGGTTATGAGACTATCGGAAATCTCATAACCTTTCATAACCTTTTTAACCTTGTGACAGGCGGTTTATTTGATTTGTTAGCTAAAAGAATTCAGCAGAATAATACCCTTTTAAAATCATTCCGCTTTCATCGCATAGGCTTTCCCATCGATCAAAAGCTCATCACCTACCCGAATCTTCTTCCGCTTTTCATGCACTTTCTGTCCATTCAACGAAATAGAATGGGCTGCCAGGAAGGGACCGGTTTCTCCGCCGGAGGAAA
Organism: Dialister sp. UBA734; assembly: GCA_002297935.1. Taxonomy (GTDB): domain Bacteria; phylum Bacillota; class Negativicutes; order Veillonellales; family Dialisteraceae; genus Dialister. The sequence goes on along the minus strand of DBLC01000017.1, from coordinate 3,703 downwards.
TGAGGTCCAATTTTTTCAGCAGCTGGTCCAGCTGGATGTAATCGCCGTAAATTTGAATGGTTTCCATTAGTTTCTTCCTCTCATCGGTGTCACCACATACTGATAGGTTTTATCTTCTTCCTGTTCCACCAGCATCGGGCCGGAGCGCTGCAGGTGAAGAATCACCGTTTCTCCCGAAGAATGTTTCAAAATGTCTTCGATGTAATTGCAGTTGAACGTAATGGACAGGTCGTCCCCTTCGAGCTGCACCGGAATGGAGGTATCGCTGCGGCCAATCTGCGGGTCTTCTTCAAAGACTTCCAGGGTATTTCCTGTGAAATGGAAATTGATGGTCTGGTAGTTCACATCTCTGGAAATTGGGCTGACAAAGCGGACTGCTTCTTCGAAATCTCTGCGATTCAAGGTGGCAGTGGCATCGAAATGGGTCGGAATGACCCGGTGATAATCCGGATAGTCCCCATTGATCAGATTGGATACAAAGTAGGTGGTACCAAAAGTGAAAGCCACGTGATTGTTGGCCCAGGAAATTTCTACGGTGTCATCGTCTTCCTGTGGCAGCATGCGAACCACGTCGGACAGGATGTTGGCGGGCACAATGAAACGGCCTGCTGCCGGTGCGGCTTCTTCCAGGGACACTTCTTTGGTAGCCAACCGATGGGTATTGGTGGCAGCCATGGCAAAGAGGCTGTCGTGAATTTCAAAGAGCACTCCTGTAAATAATGGTTTCTGTTTATCTGTAGCAGTAGCAAAAGCCACTAAGTTGGTCATGTCTGCCATGTCTTTGGTGCGAACAATGGCATGCTGCTCCCGACCGATTTCTTTGACTTCCGGGAATTCGTTCATGTCTCGTGTTGGGAACTTAGAAATATAGGATCCACTGGTAAAGGTGACGGTGTTTTCTCCTTTTTTCTGTTCCATGGTGACATTGCCTGCAGGCATCATGCGAATGGTGGTCAAAAGCTGGGGAGCAGCAATAACAAGAATGCCCTCTTCTTCTACGCTGGCAGCACAGGTGGTTTTGATTCCGATGGTGTAATCATTGGCTTGCAGCTCCACTTCTCCCTCTTTGGCAGCAAAGAAAAATCCGTTGTTGGTGTTGGAGTTAATTTTGGTTTGTGCTGCCCGCTGTACGCGGTCTAAGGCAGCACTGAGTTCCGATTTGTCGAATATGGCTTTCATGGCAGCTCCTTAAAAAATGACGATGATGAATAATAGATAGTAGTCGCCGTAGTAGTACGGTGTGAATAAGTGAATAACTTTGTGAAAAGTTAGATTTTTTCGAATTTCGCGGTTTGTTAAAAGAACGTGAATAACTTTTTTTTTAGTTCACTGTTTTCACAGTTTTTCCCCTCCCCGCCTTTGTTCACAAGTTTTCATCAAAGTTGTACCGTCGTTAGCGGGAGGTTGTTCACAGGAGAATTTGGGTGACTCGTGACTGGTGACTAGGGATTAGGGATTAGGGATTAGGGATTAGTAGCTGGGCCCTAGGGATTGGGACTTAGGTTCGATAGAGTCAGGTTTCATATGATAAAGGTTATTATTCTGCTTCTTACTATTTCTAACATAGAATAGTAACGGTGAGTGTCGGGGTCAAAAGGGTTATAAAGGTTATGGGGAAAACGGTATTTTCATAACCTTTTATAACCTTTTTAACCTTGTCACTGGCGATAGTAGGAAATGTGTCACAGAAGAAATCAGCAGAATTATAACCTTTACGCTCACGTTTCCCGTGAAACATGAAACTAGCGGCTTTTCAATTTCTTTCGAATCGCCGCCACCGCCGCTCTAGTCTGTGGGTCCTGGGCCAGGTCTTTTTCGACTCGTTCGCAGGCGTAGAGTACGGTGGAGTGGTCTTTTCGTTTGAACGCGTCGCGCAGGGTTGGATAGGATTCGTTCAGTTCGGTGCGGCACAGGTACATGGCGATCTGCCGGGGAATGACGATTTTCTTCGGACGGCCGTTGCCAAGCAGTTTATCTTTTTTGACGCCGTAGTAATCGCACACTGTATCGATGATGAAGTCCACGTCCAATTCCTGGTTGTTGTCAATGGGAATCTGGTCTTTCAGGGCATCTTTGGTAAATTCCAAGGTGATTGGTTCTTTCTTAATGTGAGAGAAGGTGACCAATTTATTAAACGCCCCTTCCAGTTCACGGACGTTTTTATTGATGTGACTGGCGATGTAATCGATGACGTCTTTTGGAAGATTGACTTTATTTTTTTCGGCCCGTTTCTGCAAAATGATGCAACAAATTTCATAATCTGGCGGAGAAATAGGAACCACCAGCCCGCTGGAGAATCGATTCTGTAGGCGGTCTTCCAGTTTTTCGATATCCGACGGGGTGCGATCACTGGTCATGATGATGTGTTTCTTTTTATCAAACAGATCATTGAAGGTATTGAAAATTTCCATCTTTGTGGAATCTCTGGAACCGAAGAACTGCACATCGTCGATGAGAAGGAAATCCACGTTGCGATATTTATCGCGGAACTTGGGCATGGTCTGTTTCTGGATGGCATCGATCAGTTCATTGGTGAAGGTTTCACTGGAAACAAACAGCACCGATAGTTGGGGCTTGTTGTCGTGGATGTAATTGCAAATGGAATGAAGCAAGTGGGTTTTGCCCAAACCGGAGGGGCCGTAAATGAAAAGCGGATTCAGCTTCTGGTCCGACCGTTCCGGATGATTGGCCGACTGGGCCACCGCTTTGGCGGCTTGGAAAGCCATTTCGTTACAGTTGCCGTGAACAAAAGTTTCAAAGGTATATTCTTCATTCACCGGATTAGGCTGGAACATATTGCTTTTCTTTTTCGGTTCTGCATTCGGCATGGTATCGAAAAGAGACGGTTCGTGGAGTGTGGCGGAAACTTCTTCCATGGTCGGAAGCACCACTTCGTCGGCGGTTTTTGGTTTCAGCTGGTTTACATCGGGAAGGACGATATCATCGGGGAATGGCGCGGTGTCTAAAGAAATCGCCGGTTCTTCTTCCATGGGTGGCACCGGAGACGGTTCCGGAGTGGCTGGTGTTTCATGGACCGCCATGGTGGGCATAGGCGGCATCACCGGCGGGGCTGCTTCTTTGGGCGCCGGCGCAGGATTTCCCATGGGTTGGTCCTTAGGCGGTACGATTTCCAAGGAAATATGCTGTCCTGTCAAATCGAAAATGATGGATTCCAATTTATCCTTATATACATTTTCAATCCACCGCACCAGGTAGGGGCGTTTCGGCGAAATGGTCAGTGTGGTGTCCGACATGGATAGGGGAAATACTTCGTAGGAAAACATTTGGTAGTATTGGTGATCGTGCTGGTCGATGTAGTCCAGGATTTGATCCCAAAGTTGAAAAAAGTCCATAGCATAACCTCGCTTGCTTGTGACCATGTGATTTACTTTGTGAATAACTGTGAATCACGGTGAATAGTGTTTTTTCTGTTTCGTGCATTGGCTTCGATGCCATCGAAAGGTTTCTGCATTGAATAGGTCTGTGGATAAGTGCATAACCTTGTGAATAACTTTATTCTACCATTCTTTTTTTCATCTGTAAATTCACAAGATATAGGGCTTTTTGACAAGGGGGATATACAAGAATTGGTAGGGGTGTGAAGAAAGCAGTGAGGAAAGCGGTTACGGCTATCATCATGTTTCACATGAAACTTTATGTAAAGGGGTATTATTGTGCTGCGTATGTGTCAAGTTTTACTCGG
>DBLC01000170.1 GCA_002297935.1 Dialister sp. UBA734 | reverse complement strand
AAGGCAATAGGAAAGAAAAGTGGTATGAAATGAGCCAAAGCGTCTGGGGCGTTTACATACAAGGCTAACAGACAAGCAACTGCATGTAAGGCACCTAATATCAGTACAAAATGATATTTCTAAGCTGGGAAGTTTGAGTGAAGTATTTCCAACAACCAACAACAATATTTAGGAGGAACTATGTCTCGTTATTTATTGTATTTCATCGCCGGGCAGACCATTTGGGGATTGCTTCCGGTTTTCTGGAAAATGCTGTCTCGGTTGGACCCGGTGTATCTTTTAAGTGTGCGTATTATTTTTTCTGCTGTGGTGTGCGGGCTGGTGGCTTTTGTGGGAAAAAAAGGGGCGAAGAATTTGGCCTATTTCCATGATGGTCACTTGATGAAGAAATTGGGTGCCGCGTCGATATTTATCACCATGAATTGGGGGCTCTATATCATGGCGGTGAATACGGGGCATATTTTCGAGGCCAGCTTGGCTTATTTCATCAATCCCATCATTTGCCTTCTGTTCTCGGCCCTCTTTTTCAAAGAACCTTTGAATGGTTGTCAGAAGGCTTCAGCAGTGGTAGCGGCCGCAGGTATTCTTTTGGCTTTTTGCTTGTATGGGGATGTGCCGTGGTTGTCGCTCATCATGTGTTTCCCTTTTGCAGTGTATAGTGTGATCAAGAAGACTGTAAACGTCCCTGGTATGGTGTCGGTTTTCATCGAGTCGTTGTACATGGTGATGCCTTCGGCGGTGTATATTCTTTGGATGAATGGCAAAGGGGCCGGTGCTTCGACGGTGCTTTCCGGTTGGGAATGGCTGCTTCTTCCAATGACAGGCATTTTGACGGCCATTCCAATGGCACTTTTTTCGGCAGGGCTGCGAGGGATTTCTTTTTCTGTCGCATCGATTCTGATGTATTTGTCTCCAGGCATTCAGATATTTCTTGCTCTTTTCTATGGAGAAATGTTGTCTCCCATTATGCTGATCAACTTCGCATTCGTCCTGGTGGCGGTGGTGTTATATAGTGTTGGAACCATAAGAGGTCGGGGTGCGTGAGAAATAGCTAGAAGTTAGGAATTAGGAGTGAGGAGTTAGGAGTGGAGGAAGGGGCGCACAATTCATAAAGCGCCCCAATACCCCTTTTTATATAGTGATTGTTGTTAGTTGTTTGTTGTTGGTTTAATTACCGAGAACTTTTATGACAACTTGCCGTGACGAAAGAGGCATGGGTTTAGGGGTTAATGTTTATTTGGGAACTCCAAAACCTTAAACCAATGAGGTTCTGGTTTTGCGTGGAATGTGCAGTAAGAACGCGGAGAATGAACCTAACAACCAACAACTAACAACACTACGAAGGATGTGTTTTGACACTATCTGAATAATTTTGTATGACTTTTAAGAGCGATATATCACAAATGCATTTAAATGGTCCTGGCATCGATTTTGTGATATAATAACTTCATATGATGTTTAATTTTGAGAGTATTCCTATACTCTCTTTTTTGTGGACAGGAAATCTGAACATGGGTTATTTTTGTTTTTCTAGCGTATTATCATCACGTTCGAGAAACCTGAGAAACTTAAATAACCTGTGTCACCTGAGAAACCTGTCTGTAGCAAGGAGTACCTATGGACTTCGAATGGAAGGAAGGAAAAATCATCAATACCCCTCTGGAGGGGCAGATGAAGAACTCTTACATCGACTATGCCATGTCGGTCATTGTGACCCGTGCGTTGCCTGATGTACGAGATGGTTTGAAACCAGTACACCGCCGCATTCTCTACGCCATGAGCGAAGCGGGGATGCTGCCGGGCAAGGCGTATAAAAAGTCTGCCCGTATCGTCGGCGATGTTCTCGGTAAGTATCACCCCCATGGTGACACGGCGGTCTATGAATCGGCGGTCCGCATGGCCCAGGATTTCTCGACTCGCTACCCGTTGGTGGACGGCCACGGCAACTTTGGCTCTGTGGACGGCGACTCGGCTGCTGCTATGCGTTATACCGAAATGCGTATGGCAAAGATCACTGTGGAAATGCTTCGGGATATTGACAAAAACACCGTGGATTTCATGCCGAACTATGATGGTTCGCTGCAGGAACCGCTGGTGCTCCCGTCCCGCATTCCAAACCTTTTGGTCAATGGTTCTTACGGTATCGCTGTTGGCATGGCTACCAATATTCCACCTCACAATCTGTCGGAAGTGGTGGATGGTCTCTGTGCCATGATTGACAACCCGGATATTACCATTGAAGAATTGATGAAATACATCAAAGGACCAGATTTCCCGACCGCTGGTATTATCCAGGGTTACAAAGGCATCGAAGATACCTATCGTTCTGGTCGCGGCAGCATTACCGTACGTGCTAAGACTGATGTGGAAGAAATGGAACGAGGCAAGCACCGCATTGTGGTGACGGAAATTCCGTACCAGGTGAATAAAGCGCGTCTCATTGAATCCATTGCGGACTTGCAGCGACAGAAGGTGCTGGACGGCATCACCGCCCTTCGCGATGAATCGGACCGTACTGGTATGCGCATTGCCATCGAACTTCGTGCCGATGTAAGCCCAGAAATCATGCTGAACAACCTGTTCAAGCACACCCAGATGCAGGTGAACTTCGGCGCCATCATGCTGGCTCTGGTAGATGGTCATCCGAGAATCCTCAATCTGAAGCAGATCCTCTATTATTACCTGAAACACCAGGAAGAAGTCATCACCCGTCGCAGTCAGTACGAACTGGACAAAGCCCGTGCTAAAGCACATATCTTGGAAGGTTTGCTCATTGCGTTGGATCACATCGATGAAGTGATCAAGACCATTCGTGAATCCCGCACCGATGACATCGCCAAGAGTGCTTTGATTTCTAAATTTGGCCTTTCTGAAAAACAGGCCATCGCCATTCTGGATATGCGTCTCAGACGTCTCACCGGACTGGAAAGAGATAAATTGGAAGCGGACTATAAAGACGTGAAAGAAACCATTGCGTACCTGGAAGACTTGCTGTCCTCCAGAGAAAAGATTCTGGGCGTCGTGAAAGACGAACTGATGGATGAAAAGAAAAACTTCGGCGATGAAAGACGGACTCAGATCACCGCAGCCAAAGAAGATTTCACTCTGACGGACCTCATTCCTGATGAACCGATGACCATCACTCTGACCAAGCAGAACTACATCAAACGGATGGATTCTGCAGACATTCGTGTCCAGAAGAAGGGCGGCCGCGGCGTGTCCGGCATGAAGATGAAAGAGGAAGATTATGTATGGAAAATCCTGAATACTTCTACCCATAACCGCATCCTCTTCTTCACCAACAAGGGCAAAGTGTACGTGAAGACTGCGGTGGAATTCCCGAAATCCACCAGAACTGCCAGAGGCAGTGCACTCATCAATTTCATCCCGAATCTGGCAAGAGATGAACGAGTGACCGAACTGCTCGACGTGGATAACATTAAAGAAGGTACCCAGTACCTGTTGATGATTACTAAGAAGGGCTACGTGAAGAAGACCGGCCTTTCCGAATACAAGAACATCAACAAGAACGGTCTGATTTCCATTCGCCTCAACGAAGGGGACCGCTTGGCTGCTGTGATGGCTATCACCGGCGATGAAGAAATTATCTTGGGGACCAAGTGGGGCATGGCGATTCGCTTCTCCGTCAATGACAGTGAAGTTCGCCCCATGGGTCGAGCTGCTGCTGGCGTTCACGGTATCAAACTCTCCGATGACGATGAAGTGGTTGGTGCTTGCGTAGCAGCCGATAAGGATATTTTCACCATTTCTGCCGATGGCAATGCCAAGAGAAATAAAGCCTCTGCGTACCACATCCAGAGCCGCAACGGCAAGGGCGTCCGGAACTTCCGCAAAGGCTATGAAGTGGTAGCTTTGGTGGCAGCCGATGACAATGATGAACTAGTCGGTGTATCCGAACAGGGCATCACCATTAAGACCAAAGCGGATCAGATTACCAGCAAAAAGGCCAAAGCCGGTCAGGGCGTCATTCTCCAAAGATTGGAAGAAGGCGACCGCATCGCTTCCATCGATGTTCTCTCTGGTCAGGAAGAAGAACAGACGGAAGAATAATCTAGGCGACTGGTAGACTAGTGATTAGTGACTAGAAAAGAGATTCTGTGAAATAGAAATATTTCATGGAATCTCTTTTTAAATGCAGTTAGAAGTGAGAAAGGAAGGTGGCAGCGCATAAAATTTAGAAGTGCTGCAATAATAACAATATGATAATGATATTATCGTCGATGGGCACATTCGAGAAACCTGAGAAACCTGAGAAACCTGTGGCCCCTAATGGACATATTGCAGAAATTTTATAACATGTTTAGGAATACCATTTTCCAAACGTGATAACATAATAGATAGAGAGTCAAGAAATATGGTTTGCTACCAATGAATGCAATGCAGTTATGGTTTTGTGTTAGTAGGAATGATTTCAGCAGAAGTGATAGGTTTTATAGGTGCTTAGATTTTTCTAGCGTTATTATCTTGTTCGAGAAACCTGAGAACCTTGAGAAACCTTAGTAACCTGAGAAACTTTGTCTTGGAAGAAATCCTCGCATATTTTGCTTCCCATTACAGCATAGCCAATGAAGGAGATACATATGACACTGGATGAATTACAAATCGGTCAGTCGGCGCTTTTGGTGACCGTAGGCGGGCAGGGGGCGCTGCGGCAGCATTTTCTGGATATGGGGCTCATTCCGGGGGCGGAGGTGACGTTGATGCGCTTTGCTCCTTTGGGGGATCCTATGGAGCTCATGGTGCAGGGGTACGAATTGACGCTCCGCAAAGCCGATGCGAAGGAGATTACTATTTCTTTGATAGAAGGGAAAAAGAAATCGGTAGAGCAGAAAAAGAAACGACTGGTCACTACGGTTTCTCATCCTGGCTTGGGGGAAGCTGGGAAATATCATGAGGAGTCGGAGTACCATGATGCGAAGCCTTTGGAAGGGCCTTTGACTTTGGCACTGGTGGGAAATCAGAATTGCGGAAAAACCACGCTGTTCAACCAGCTTACCGGTTCCAATCAGCATGTGGGAAATTTCCCTGGGGTTACGGTGGATCGAAAAAGCGGTACCGTGAAGGGCTATCCCGATGTGGAAGTGGTGGATTTGCCAGGCATTTATTCGCTGTCTCCGTACACCAGTGAAGAAATCGTGTCCCGAGAATTTATTTTAAAAGAAAAGCCCAGCGGGATTATCAATATCGTAGATGCCACCAATTTGGAGAGAAATTTATATCTCACCATGCAGCTCATGGAATTGGACATTCCTATGGTGCTGGCGGTCAATATGATGGATGAAATGGAGAACAACGGCGGTTCGATTCTCATCAATGAAATGGAACGACTGCTACAGATTCCGGTCATTCCTATTTCTGCGGTGAAGAATCAAGGGGTGCATGAACTGATTGTCCATGCGGTTCACGTAGCGCGGTATCAGGAAAAGCCGGGCATCAAAGATTTTTGTGACAAAGAGGACCATCACGGGGCAGTTCATCGGGGCCTTCATGGCATCATGCATCTCATCGAGGACCATGCGAAAGCAGCGGGGGTTCCGCTTCGCTTTGCGGCGTCCAAGGTGGTGGAAGGGGATCCTTTGGTGGAGCAGGCCCTTCGGTTGGAACCCAATGAAACGGATATGCTGGGTCATATTATTTCCCAAATGGAAGAGGAACGCGGCTTGGACCGGGCGGCAGCCATGGCGGATATGCGGTTCCTGTTCATTCGCCGGCTGTGCGACCAGACCGTGGTGAAGCCGGCAGAAAGCAAGGAGCATCGGCGGAGTCAGAAAATCGATCGGATTTTGACAGGGAAATATACAGCCATTCCGTTCTTTATTTTGATTATGGGACTGGTTTTCTTCCTCACGTTCAACGTGATTGGTTCGTCCCTGCAGGACCTGCTGGCGTCTGGCATCGAATGGGTGACCGGCGAGGTGGACACTGCTTTGACGTCTCTGGATGTGAATCCGGCAGTTCATTCGCTGGTGGTGGATGCGGTCTTTACCGGTGTGGGCAGTGTGCTTTCTTTCGTGCCTATCATTGCGGTGCTCTTTTTCTTCCTGTCTCTTCTGGAAGATGGGGGCTACATGGCCCGCATTGCCTTTGTGATGGATAAGTTGCTGCGAAAAATTGGTTTATCCGGTCGAAGCATTGTGCCGCTTCTCATTGGCTTTGGTTGCAGCGTGCCGGCGGTGATGTCCACTCGGACCTTGCCTTCCGAGCGAGATCGGAAAATGACCATCATGCTGATTCCATTCATGAGCTGCTCTGCCAAGGTGCCGATTTTTGCACTGTTCACGGCGGCCTTTTTCCCTCATTATGGAGCTTTGGTGATGATTGGGCTTTACTTGTTTGGCATCGTTATGGCCATTTTGGTGGCCTTGGCGTTTAAGCACACCCTTTTCAAAGGGGAACCGGTGCCTTTCGTCATGGAACTTCCGAACTATCGTATGCCGGGCATGAAAAACGTGCTTCGCCTCATGTGGGATAAAGCGAAGGACTTCTTGGAACGGGCCTTTACAGTCATTTTTGTAGGCACCATTATTGTGTGGTTCCTGGAAACTTTTGATGTGCGACTCAATATGGTGGCCGATTCCAAAGACAGCATATTGGCCCTGGTGGCTGGTTGGATTGCGCCAGTCTTTGCGCCTCTTGGATTCGGCGATTGGAAATTGTCCACCGCATTGATTTCTGGATTCATGGCCAAGGAAAGCGTCATTTCTACCTTGACGGTTCTGTACGGCAGTACCGCAGCCATGACCGAAGCGATGACACCGGGGATGGTATTGACCTTCCTGGTATTCTGCTTGCTCTACACCCCTTGTATTGCGGCCATCACATCGGTGAAACGGGAAAATGGAACCAAGTGGGCCGTGGGAATGATTGTATTCCAGTGCGTCATTGCGTGGATTGCTGCGTTTGTGGTACATGGATTGTTGCGATTATTAAGTTAGCCGTTGGTAGTTAATAGTTAGCAGCAGGCAGTTAGCAGTAAGCGGTTTTCTGCCAACTGCCTGCTGCTAACTGCAAACTACCTGATAGCGTCATTTCGAACAATTATTGATTACTCGAAATGACGCTATTTTTTATTTCCTAACAACCATCAACAAACATTTCACGCAAAATGTTTGACCCGCTATGTCATAGCGTGCTATCATATGAATATTTATAAGAGAAATAAAATATTCTATAAATAAAGGGCAATGTTGTTAAGTGAGTCATTATCCTGATTCGGCTGGAGGCAACAAGGTCCTAAGGGGGCTAAAGGTTCTAAGGGTTCTTAGGTTTCTTGAATGGGAGAATGGATGCTAGCGTCAATTTGCACATTCGAGGAACGTGAGAACCTTCAGAACCCTAAGAACCTTCAGAACCTTTGCATCAGCAGAAAGTCATCATAGATTTCTCTACTGTTAACATCATTGCATCAACAGGTATCGATTCTGTCAGAGGAGAATGATTATGAGGAAACGGAACCATCAAGTGGGAATACTGGCAGCCCTGGCGCTGACGGGAATTCTGGGATTGACGGCCGGGTGCGGTCAATCGGCACCGAAGAGCAGTGCCGTGGCGGTTAAGGCCATGAAAGTGATGAAAGAAGACGTGGCGGTATCGAAGCAGTATGCTGGGCAGGTGAAAGCTATCAATGCAGTGGTGATTAAGCCCCAGGTATCTGGCACGATCACTGAGAAATATATTTCCAGTGGGCAATTTGTTAGCGAAGGGGAAGCACTTTACAAAATCGATGATCGGCAGTATGCCACAGAAGTGATGTCTGCCCAGTCCAATGTGGACAAAGCGCTGACCACGTTGAATAATTCTCGCATTGACTTGGATCGATACCAGCGATTGGCGTCATCGGGGGCCATTTCGGAGCAGACATTGACCACCCAGCAGGCCACCGTGGAAACCAATGAATCCAATTATAGAAATATGCAGTCCATGCTGCAGAAGGCCCAGGAAAATCTGGATGACACCATCATCCGGGCGCCTATTTCGGGGAAACTTTCCGTAGACGATGTGGCGGCTGGTACCTATGTGACCGCCGGAAATACGGCTCTCGTTTCTGTGGGTGCCGTGAATCCGATTTATGTGCAGTTCTCCATCAGTGAAAATGAATTCCTGAATTTCCAGCAGCAGGCTGAAGAAAATAGACATAAAGGCATTGAAGAATCTCATATCGCTCCAGAAGCTACGCTGACCTTGAGCAACGGGAAGAAACTTTCTGAAGTATCCACCCAGTACATCACCGATAGAGAAGTGACCCAGGACACTGGGACCATCACCATGAAAGTGGTTTTCCAGAATACAGAGCACTACCTCTTGCCAGGTATGTTTGCCCGGGTGAAGATCACTAGCCCGCAGAAGGCCAATACTCTCTTGGTACCGGAAAGAGCGGTGCAGCAGGTATTGGATAAATCCTTCGTCCTTGTATGTGGCGATGACAATAAGTCCGTATCGAAGATTGTCACCTTGGGCGATAAAGTGGGCAGCTACTACATCGTCAAGAGCGGCCTCACCGAAAATGATACCGTGGTGGTAGAAGGCCTGACCAACCTCAAAGAAGGACAGCCCCTGAACGTCACCATGGCTACACCGGAAGAATTAGGACTGACACTATCTGACGATACCGATAGTGACACTACAGCTGATTCCAAAAGCAAATGAGTGAGAAGTTAGAAGTAAGAAGTTAGAAATGGTGGTGGCGGCGCATAACTTATAAAGCGCCGCAAAATATACAATATGTGGCGATTGTTGTTGGTTGTTAATTGTTGGGATTCATACAACTAACAAATCATTAGTATTTGGCCTGGCTTTATGAATTGTGCCAGGCCCACCACCATTTCTCACTTCTAACTTCTCACTTCTAACTGAATCAGATGAATTCATCTCTATGAAATGCTGGCGGTGCATACCGCTACAGTCAGGAGGCTTTTATGTCGAAATTCTTTATCCGGCGGCCGATCTTCGCGATTGTGGTCTCGCTGATTATTGTGCTTTTGGGACTGATTTCTCTGTTCAGTTTGCCTATCGCCCAATATCCGCAGATTTCTCCGCCAACCATCAATTTGAGTGCCAACTACACCGGTGCCAATGCAGAAACGGTGAACCAGACCGTGGCGCAGGTGCTGGAAAACCAGCTGAATGGCATCGAAGGCATGGACTACATGTCCTCCACGTCTTCCAATAGTGGCAGTTACAGTTTGTCCATTGTGTTCGACCTGGACACCGATGGTAACACAGACTCTGTCAATGTGCAGAATACCGCCAACCTGGCGAAGAACAGCTTGCCTAGCGAAGTGCAGACGACCGGTCTGTCAGTGCGCAAGTCCTCCAGTGATATGGCTCTCATGGTGAACCTGTATTCACCAAACAATACCTATGATACGGCGTTCCTAAAGAACTATGCCGATATTTACTTGCTGGACAAAATGAAACGTGTCAGCGGCGTTGGGAACGTCAACGCTTTTGGTTCCACCTACGCCATGCGTGTATGGCTCAATCCAGATAAACTGGCTGAACGGGGACTCACCGTATCCGATGTGACCAGTGCCATCAAGGAACAGAACCAAGCAGCTCCGGCAGGGACTGTAGGGGCACCGCCGTCTCCGGCCCATCAGGAAAAACAGTACAGTGCGAAAATTGAAGGTCGTCTGTCCACGCCAGAGCAGTTTGGAAATATTATCATCAAATCCGGTTCTGATGGCCAATTTGTCCGCTTGAAAGATGTGGCCGAAGTGGTGACCGGTGCCCAGAGTTCTTCCAGTGATTCCAAGATTGACGGGAAAACTGGGGTAGGCTTCGGTGTACAGCTCACCAACGATGCCAACATTTTGGAAACGGTCACGGCAGTAAAGAAGATTCTGGAAGAATCCAGAAATGATTTCCCACCGGACTTGGATTACAAAATCGTCGTAGATAACACATCTTTCATCAATGCATCCATCGAAGAAGTAGAAGAAACCTTTGTGGAATCCTTGCTTCTGGTTATTCTGGTGGTGTTTGTATTTCTTCAGAAATGGAGAGCCACCCTCATTCCGGTTCTGGCTGTACCAGTTTCCATCATTGGTACCTTTGCCACCTTCGTTCTTTTGGATTTCACCATCAATACGTTGACCCTCTTTGCTTTGGTGCTGGCCATCGGCATGGTGGTCGATGATGCCATCGTGGTCATCGAAAACGTAGAAGAGCACATGGAAAAAGATGGACTGACTGCGAAAGAATCCACTATGCGCGCCATGGAGGAAGTGCAGGGGCCAATCATTGCTACCACCGCTGTGCTAGCCGCTATCTTTGTACCTGTGGCATTCTTGGGCGGCACCATGGGGGTGCTGTATAAACAGTTCGCCATCACCATCACCGTATCGGTTGCCATTTCTGCTTTCGTGGCGTTGACACTGACACCGGCTCTGTGCGGTACCATTTTGAAAGCCAACGATCGGTCCGCCAAAGAGGGAATTCTAGGAAAATTTTTCAACAAATTCAACAGCGTCTTTGATTCGGTCAGAGACAAATACACCGGCAAAGTGGGTTGGATGGTAAGACATTTGAAATATGCCGTCTGCTTCCTCATTCTGGTGGTGGGGCTCATGGGATTGTTCTACAAATTGGTACCATCCACCTTCGTTCCAAGCGAAGACCAGGGCATGTTCATTGCGTCCATCACCATGCCGGAAGGCACGTCCATGAACCAGACTGTGAAAGTGGTCGATGCGGTGGCTGAAGAAACCCGGCAGATTCCAGGGGTTGATGCGGTGATGACCAATACATCTGCTGGTTCTGGCAACCTGTTCGTGCGTCTCACCGATTGGGCCGATCGAGAAAGCACAGAAAAGAGCATCAGTGGCATTATTTCCACTTTCAATCGCCAAATTGCACCGAAACATCCAGAAGCACAAGTCATGGCCTTCTCCCCGTCTGCTTTGCCAGGTCTGGGCATGGAAGGCGGCTGGGCTATGCAGGTCCAGGACAATACAGGTCTCTCCGATGAAGAACTGGGGAATCTGGCATCCAAGATTGTACAGGCTGCCAACCAGCGTCCGGAATTGACTTCTGTTCGCAGCAACTACAAATCCAATACCCCGAGCGTGGAATACACCGTGGACCGTGAAAAGGTCAAGAACTTGGGCATCCAGCTTTCTGATGTATTTACGGCACTGCAAGTTAACTTCGGCGGCACCCAGGTCAATGACTTCAACCAGTTTGGCCGGGCTTACAAAGTGATGGTCCAGGCCGATACCCGGTATCGCTCCGAAGCAGACAGTTTGAAATTTATTTCCGTTAAATCCAAAACTGGCGAAATGGTGCCGCTGGATACGATTCTCACCAAATCCATCACCACCGGTCCATCTTCCATCAGCCGGTTCAACGGCGTTCGTTCTATTACCGTTCAGGGCAGTGCGGGAAGTGGTTATAGTTCTGGCGAAGCCATGGCAGCTGCTGAAGAAGTGGTGAAAGAAATAGCCCCGGCAGGCACCACCATCGAATGGTCCGGTCAGAGTCGTGAAGAACAGAAATCCGGTTCTTCCACCATGAAAGTCCTCGCTATGGCCTTGGTATTCGCCTTCCTCTGCCTGGCCGCTCTTTACGAAAGCTGGAGCGTTCCGCTGGCAGTGCTCTTCACTGTACCGACTGGTATCTTTGGTGCCCTCTTCTCCGAATACGCGGTGAATAAATTGGCGGCCCTGCTGGGAAGCACCAGTGATGGCTACCAAAATAGCGTATACATGCAGATCGGTATCATCATGATTATCGGGCTGGCTGCGAAAAACGCTATCCTCATTGTAGAATTTGCAAAAGAACGTGTGGACAAAGGCATGGATCCTTTGGACGCCGTCATGGAAGCAGCGAAACTCCGCTTCCGCCCGATTCTGATGACTGCGTTTACATCCATCATCGGCTGTCTGCCATTGGCTATGGCCACCGGTGCCGGCGCTGCTGCCCGCTGCGGCATGGGCGTTGCTGTTGTGGGCGGCATGACCTTTGCTACCCTCTTCGGCGTATTCCTCATTCCGTGCTTCTATCTGATTACCGCTTATATGGTGCGTTTCTTCCTGGAAAAATCAGATACGGCGAAAGCGTAAATCGTGGACGCTCCATGAAATATGAATTATTTTGCGAATCTCTGTGTACTAAGGGGTTAAGGTTTACTTTCCGTGTTCATCATTTCCAAATAGCAGGGCATGAAAGTTTTGTTGGTTTAAGGTTTGCATGCAGAAATACAAAACCTAAACCTTAAACCTAGAGATACATAAGTTTTGCTAAAAGTAAATTACCGAGCATTAACTACATAAAAACTCCTCTTTGCTGTGGGAACATGGCGAAGAGGAGTTTTTGTGTTTTAGTAGGCAGTTAGCAGAAAATGGTGACTGGTGACTCGTGACTGGGGGAGTAGCTAGGGATTAGGCCCTGGGGATTAGGTTTCTCGAAAGTGATGTTAACCAAATCCGTCATCTCGACCGGTCAAAATAATGTAACGATGAAAACATTAGCGTCTATCATCTCGTTCGAGGAACCTGAGCAACTTGAGAATCTTGAGCAACCTGAGAAACCTGTACTCATTATCGGAATCACTCCAATTGGCTCTATTTCGTACCACTTCCGTATCCATGCCTTTTCACTATAGATTTACATAAAATAGAAGTATTTGCTATGCCTATAATGAAAGTCTATACTTTAGGCAGGTTGAAGGACAGATGGTTTAGGGATCCAATCAACCAATAACACAACGCAAATAAACTCTATTTCCTACAGAAAGGAGGTCTCCTATGAGAACCCATTGGTGGAAAGCAGCTTTGCTGGGGATGGCTTTGCTGGCCATTCCTTCGGTGATGGTGGGATATACCATGATGGCGGGGTGTAATAAGGTCAAAGCGGCGGAGATGGAAAGCGAAGCCCAAGGGGTATATGGCGTTTTGACTTGGCCGCAAAATTTGAACGCTGTGCGCTACGAAGTGGAAATTTTCGCCGGTGCGCCCAAAGATTTGGCAGCGGACCAGCCGGTGGCTCAGGCGGTGTATCGAAACGGCTATGTATATACCCATCGAGTGATTCTGGACATGGCAAAGTTGCCGGAGAATCAGCCATTGTTCTGGCGGGTGCGGGCCTTTGATTTAGATGGCAATCCGGTGACCGATTATTCGCAACCGGCGGAACTCACCACCAGTCTCATGCGGACCTCTCGGAATGCGCCGGTTCCGTACCAGACGTACAACAAGGGCCATGGCTCGGTGCTTCTATTTCCTGTCTATGCTTACACAGGTAATCCCGGGGCGGTGAAATATGAAGTGGAAGTGACCAGCCATTATCCGGAAAATCTTCATGGTCACACGCCGTCGAAGTATCGCATTTACGCCGATGTGACGGAGCTCACTGATTTGTATGACCAAATGCCACGGATAGGAACCTACTATTGGCGTGTTCGTGGCATGGATGCGAAGGGGCTTCCCGTAGGGGAATGGAGCATTCCGCAAGAAATACAGACCCATCCGGAAGAACACTGGAAAGTGGCGATTTATGGGGATAGCATTTCCCATGGTGGCGGGCATTTGTCGTTTAGCCCAGCCGACATGGCCTATAGCTATGCGTCGTACTTGGACTTCTCGACCATCAATTTGTCGGAAAGTGGAAATACCAGTGAAATGATGGTGAATCGTTTCGAGCGGGATGTGCTCCCTTTTCATCCAAAATATTTGCTCATCATGGGCGGCAGCAACAGTTTGCGCGGTGGGGTTCCGGCGGAATCAGTCATCGCCGATTTACAAATGATGCAGGAAAAGGCCAGGGCCCATGGCATCACGCCCATTCTGATGACTTTACCACCCATCAATCCGGCCAATATCGAAAAGGCTTTCCAAGAACCCACTGCCGAAGGCTGGAAAGTGGCATTTCAAGAAGTCAATGCCTATATCCGCAGCCAACCGCACATCGACGTGGCAGCCCCTTTTGATGGCATTGAAGAACTGCCCACCTGGCTTGCCCTGGATGGCCTCCACGGGGATTGGAATATGAAACAGATTATGGCCGATGTAATCAATCGGGAAATAAAAAAGATGGCTGGTGACTTGTGACGGGTGACTAGGGGAAAGCTAGCGGCTGTGACACTGGCGGAAAGAATTGGATATTTCTAATCTCTTATATAAAATGAAAGGAAGAATTTACTATGGTAAAACAAACAGCAGGACATACGATTTTGGGGGATTTTGCACCGAAATTTGCAGAACTCAATGATGATGTACTTTTTGGAGAAGTGTGGTCCCGGGAAGGCAAGTTGTCTTTGAAACTTCGTTCCATTGTGACCATCAGCGCGTTGATTGGGAAAGGCATTACGGATAATTCTTTGAAATATCACCTGACCACGGCGAAGCAGAATGGGGTGACCCAGGAGGAAATGGCAGAAATTCTGACCCATATCGCTTTCTATGCCGGTTGGCCTAACGCGTGGGCCGCTTTCAACATGGCCAAAGAAGTCTATGCCGATGGGGATGCTGAGCACGGCGGCTTCTTCGGACAGGGCAATCCGAATACGGCCTATGCGAAATATTTCACTGGCAATTCCTACTTGAAAGTGGTTTCACACGAAGGAGATCCGCTTACCATTTGTAATGTCACCTTTGAACCGGGCTGCCGCAACCATTGGCACATCCACCACGCTAAAACCGGTGGCGGACAGATTCTCATTTGTGTCGATGGTGAAGGTTGGTACCAGGAAGAAGGCAAACCGGCCCAGAGCCTCAAAGCCGGCGATATCGTGGAAATTCCAGCCAATGTGAAACACTGGCACGGTGCAAAGAAAGACAGCTGGTTCAGCCACCTGGCTTTCGAAGCCCCAGGCACAGAACTGTCCAACGAATGGTGCGAAGAAGTAACTGAAGAGGAATATGATACACTCTAATTCTTGCAAGAGACATTTGGAGAAATAAACGAAAAGCAAAAAGGTTAGCCCTTCGGGCAGGTTATTGTAGCAATCATATGGGGCTGGAGGCAGCTTGTATGAATCAGTGAGTGTAAGGGTTATAAAAGGTTATTTTTCATAACCCTTTATAACCTACGATCAAACGTACCATATCTATGTTTGATAGTAGCAGTCATTGAGTATAACCTGTTCCCTAGCGGTTATAGCTATTTGTTAGTCTTGTGATTTTTAGCAGAATCATAACCTTTTAAAGCAATAGCAAACGGAGCATATATTATGAGAGTATTAACAATTTACTATTCCTATTCCCACGGAAATACGAAGAAAATCGCCGAAGAACTGCAGCGGGCCATTGGCGGAGATATGGAACGATTGGAACCAGTGACGCCTTATGGTGGATATGAAGACACTGTTCGCATTGGCCAAGAAGAAGTGCAGCGGGGATACAAACCGCCGATCCAACCGGTATCCCATGCTGTCAGCGACTATGATGTGATTGCTTTGGGCACACCGACCTGGTGGTATACCATGGCACCGGTGATGAAAAGTTTCCTGTCGTCCCAGAATTTCCAGGGAAAGAAAGTGATTCTTTTCTCCACCCATGGCGGTTGGCCAGGCAGTGCAATCAAGCATATGAAAGGCGCTGTCAGTGGAGCAACGATTTTGGGAACCATGGAAGTACAATTTGATTCCAATGGAGGCGACAAGCAGGTGACGCCGCAAAAGGACGTGGACCTGTGGCTTGCCACGATGAAACAGAAAGTGGAGTAGATCCTATGAAATGCACCTGTCAGGAAATGGAAAAGATGGATGTGAAGGAACTTCGCAAAAAGCGATTTGAACTGCTGGAAGAAATCCATGAAAAACAGCAGCAACTGGACCAGATGGATTACCAGATTTATAAAAAGAAACAGGAAAAGGACAATGGTGACTAGAAATATGGTTGTTAGTTGCTGGTTGTTAGTTGTTGGGATCCAAACAACCAACAACTAACAACCAACAACCAGAATGAAAAGGAAGCGTGATATCTATGTGGAAGAAAACGATGGCATTGAGTTTATCTGTATTGGCGGCGGCTGGATTGACTGCTTGTGGTAATGATAGCACACAGAAGGCTGAAGCACCGGCGGCTTCTCAGGCAGCCGGTACGGCAGCCCCCAAAGCAGAACGGGGCAAGTCGATTGTAGTTTATTTCTCTGCCACAGGAAATACGAAAAAAGCCGCTGAAGTGATTGCAAAACAAACCAACAGCACCCTGTTTAGCATTGATGCCAAAGAACCTTACAGCGAGGCGGATTTGAATTATCGGGACAACAGTAGCCGGTGCGTGAAAGAACACGAAGATCCATCCATTCGTCCTGTCATTGCCAACGAAGTTCCTCAGTGGGATTCTTACCAGACCGTATTCCTGGGCTATCCGATCTGGTGGGGCGAAGCTCCGAATATCGTCTATACCTTTGTGACCACCCATGATTTCAAAGGAAAGACCGTGATTCCATTCTGCACATCTGCCTCTAGTGGTTTGGGAGACAGTGATGTACACCTGTCCAAAGTGGCAGGCAGTGGTGACTGGCTCGGTGGCACCCGTTTCTCCGGCGGTGTCAATGAAAAAGATCTGATTGACTGGGCAAAGAAATACTGATTTGGGAAAACAATAGGCAGTTAGCAGTTAGCCGTATGCGATTACAGATACGGTCAACTGCTAACTGCGTATTTTATGAAGGGGGTTCTTTAGTTTCATATTTTAAAAAGAAATAGGTTCCTTTCTAAAACGTATTTCTTTATCCTATAAGAAAGGGCTTGGCTTGTCATTCTTCTTTGAAAAAGTTTTGTGGGAGTTTTTTGCAAACTTCCTTGACAATTTTGAAACGTGCTTTATAATATAAACATGTTTTAGGATACATAGTATCCAAAGCATACCATTGGCCGTTGTCAGCTATGTCTGCTCAGGACTGTCTTATTTATGATAAAGATGGCATTTGCCTTTCTTTTCCCGTTTCCCCATAATCGGTTAAATAGATGGTTTCATTTCATGGAAGGCAGCGGTCGAAAAAGAGCGGGTCTCCCCTAAATTCCCGCTCTTTTTTTATGCGCAAAATTAGGGATTGGGAAAAAACATTCTAATCTATAAAACCGATTGACGAATACTATCATTTTTATGCAACATCTCTACTTGCCCCTGTCACTTATGACAGGGGCAGCGGAGGTGTTTTTTGTTACACTACAATCAATGGTGACTAGTGACTGTTGACTAGTAGCTAGGGATTAGGAACGAGTGAGGCATTCTCTTGTTCGAGCAATTTGTTAATACAAGCCAACTATCGCAAATGTGTAAGGCAACAACGAAGGAGGTCATTCAAATGAAAAAAATATGGATCGCAGGCGTGACGGCACTGATGCTTTTGGGCATGGGCATGCAGGCTGATGCGGGCTTTAATTTAGGGGGCATTGCCAATAGAGCAGCCAACAAGGCGGCCAATAAGGCCATGGATAGCATTTTTTCTGGTGGGAGTAAAAAGAGTGCGGAGAAAAAGCCTAAAGCTACCACGAAAGAAGAAAGGGCAGATGCGGCTGCAGCAAAGCAGGGCGTCAAAATTACCCGGACTCAGATTGATGGTAGTGTACCCACTGCTTTTTATGGCGAGCTAGACCCACTGCCGCCTGATGCGTTCGAAGAACGGCCGGAATGGTTTGATAACCGCACCAATATTTATGTCATGACCAATGCTCGTCTTGTGGCAGAGTATGAGAACATGGAGCAGTGGCGTACCCATGCTGATCAAACCGGCCTTGGCTGGGTGGAACCGGACATGTGCCGCTATGAAGAACTCAATGATGAAATCCATCATCGCATTACTGCTCTCGAACGGTATAAAAATAATGTAGAGGCCGGTTGGTGGGACATGGCTGCTGGCAGTGCCGATGATGCCACTTATAAACGGGCTGTAGCCAGCAATGTGGAACCGCTGTATAAATATGGATTGGAATTGTCTAATCTGTCAATTTTGAAAGGGTATCATCCGGAACGAAATTAATTGGTGACTGGGAATTTCGCATTCGATAGATTCATGTTTTACGTGAAACATTTTCTGCTATCGCAAGTTACAAGGTTAAAAAAGGTTATGGGGATACGGTATTCCCATAACCTTTTTTAACCTTGTAGCCCTGTCGCTCATGATGATTGTTCTATGTTAGAAATAGCAAGAAGTTGAATTAAAACCTTTATATGTCGTTTCCCGTGAAATATGACTCTTGCGAATCCGGAATTTCCCAGTCATCCTAAATCCGCGTAAAGCAAAATCCCTTGACAGGAGTATTTCCATCATGTATAATAGCTTTCGTTGTGGTGATATTATGTCTATTGAAAATATCGTAGAAAAAGGGGAGCTCCTGGATTGTTACGGAGATCTCTTGACAGACAGGCAGAGAGATTGCCTGGACTTATACTATAATGAAAATTTGACTTTGGCGGAAATCGCGGAGCATTTCCATATTTCCCGGCAAGCCGTTCATGATGCCATGCGTCATGGGGAGGAGCAGTTGATTTCTTATGAAAAGGTGCTGCACTTGGCGGCTTTGAAGCGGAAGAAGGAAGAGGCTGCTGGGGTGCTCTTGGGATTGATTCCCCATGAGGCACTGCCGGAAGCGCGTCCGCTGCTTAAGGTTTTGACAGAATGAAGGTGACCAGATGCCATTTGAAAATTTAGGAGACAAGCTGCAGTCAGCGTTTAAAGATCTCCGCGGGAAGGGCAAGCTTTCTGAAAGTGATATCGATGGTGCGCTTCGTGAGGTACGAAGAGCTCTTCTGGAAGCCGATGTCAATTTCAAAGTGGCGAAGGATTTCATTGCCCATGTGCGTGAAAAGGCCATGGGGGAGGAAGTCTTCGGCAGTTTGAAGCCGGACCAGACGGTCATCAAAATCGTTCGCGATGAGTTGACCACTTTGCTGGGGGGCACCCAGAGTAAGATTTCCCTGTCTTCTTCTGGTATGACGGTCATCATGCTGGTGGGCCTTCAGGGGGCTGGTAAAACCACCACTGCTGGCAAGCTGGCGTTGATGTTCAAGAAGAAGGGCCATCGCCCGTTGATGGCAGCCTGCGACGTGTATCGTCCGGCGGCTATCAAGCAGTTGGAGGTATTGGGCCAGCAGACCGATGTGCCTGTGTATCGTATGCCACCCAATGTGGATCCGGTGCACATTGCCCAGTATGCCATCGATACGGCAAAGGCGTACAACCGTGATGTGGTGATTCTCGATACGGCAGGGCGACTGACCATCGATGAAAAGTTGATGGCTGAATTAAGAAATATCAAAGCTACGGTACATCCTCATGAAATCATCCTGGTGCTGGATTCTATGACCGGTCAGGATGCGGTGAATACGGCCAAAGCCTTTGATGAAAACCTTGGCATTGACGGGACCATCTTGACTAAGATGGACGGCGATGCCAGAGGCGGTGCTGCTCTTTCCATTAAGACAGTGACCGGTAAACCGATCAAAATGATCGGCGTGTCCGAAAAGCTGGACGGCGGGTTGGAAGATTTCCATCCGGACCGTATGGCAGGACGTATCCTGGATCTGGGCGATCTGGAAACTTTGATTGAAACGGCCCAGAGAAATATGGATACGGAGTCCATGAAGGACGCGGCTGCGAAGGTGCGCAAAGGGGAATTTACTCTCGATGATTTCCTGAAGCAGCTGAAGCAGGTGCGAAAGCTCGGTTCTTTCCAGAGCATCTTAGGGATGCTGCCTGGGATGGGCAAGTTCAAGGACCAGCTGAAAGATATTGACCTGGATGGCAAAGAGGTCAAGCATATCGAAGCGATTATCCTTTCCATGACCCCGGAAGAAAGGGCCAATGTGAAAATCTTAAATGGCAGCCGTAGAAAGCGTATCGCTCAAGGGGCTGGCGTGAAGATTCAGGATGTGAATCGCATGATGAAGCAGTTCGCTGATATGCAGAAGACCATGAAAAAGCTGAAGGGCAAGAAGTTAAATCCATCCAAAATGGGAGGCCTTGGTGGTTTCCCTGGGATGTTCCATAAATAATCGAGACTATTTCAAGGAGGTGAAATTTCAATGTTAAAAATTCGTTTGACCCGTATGGGCGCTAAGAAGAATCCTTTCTACCGTATCGTCGTTATCGACGCTAAAGCAGCTAGAAGCGGTGCTCCGACCGATACCATCGGCTGGTATGACCCGGCTAAACTGGACGCTCCGGTAAAGATTGATGAAGAAAAGGTTCTGTCCTGGCTTGGAAAAGGCGCACAGCCGACTGACACTGTTCGTTCCATTCTGAGAAAGAACGGCATCCTCGCTAAGTTTGCTGAAGCAAAGAAATAAGGAGGCCGCAAGATGAAGGAATTGGTGGAAACACTGGTCAAGGCTCTGGTAAAGAACCCTGATGCTGTCACTGTTTCTCTGGTCCAGAAGGGAAATCTGGAAATTTACCAGGTTCATGTAGCTCCTGAGGATATGGGTAAGGTGATCGGCAGAAAAGGCCGTATTGCAAACGCAATCCG
Source organism: Dialister sp. UBA734 (assembly GCA_002297935.1). GTDB lineage: Bacteria > Bacillota > Negativicutes > Veillonellales > Dialisteraceae > Dialister. The sequence continues at coordinate 19,305 of DBLC01000170.1, read as the reverse complement.
CACCGTTGTCAAAGCAGGCGCCCTGCGGGAAAACCGCAAGGTGGCTGTGGATATTATCTGAGAGGTGCCCTAATGGATGAAATGCAGATTCTTGTTCCTGTGGCTGTGAAATCTAAGCTCACAGAGATTCTGAAAACCACTTTGCTGAATGAAATCAATACGAACCTGACTCGTGTAGAACACGATATGGCTCAGCTTGAATTTGAAGCAAACGGCAAGATTGCTGAACAGGCAAAAGTCAATATCCAGGCTGCTAGCCAGCTGCGTGCTTCTTTTGAAGCCCAGAAGGCACAGATGCAGCAGGTGAAGGATAAGCTGACCAATGACAAAGAACATTTGGAAAAGCTGACTATCGGTGCTGAACTCAACCGCGCACCGATGAACCGTCTGGTGACCATTCATGTCGGTGACGATATGAATTCTGTCGTAGGCGGCGAAATCCTGGTTGAAGACGGTAAGATTATTGCTTTCCGTGAATGATATGACATCCGATGAAATGATACTCGTCGGCCGAATCGTAGCCCCGCATGGTGTGCGGGGTGATTTGCGTATTCTTCCCGATACGGATCGGCCGGAGATGTTCAAAACCTTGAAAACCATCCAGGTTGGAGGAAAGGCTTATACTCTTTTGTCCGGTCGTCCCCACAAGCGGGTGTACATCGTACATCTCAAAGGCGTGGATGATCGAAATACAGCGGAAACGCTGATTGGCAAAGATGTAGAGGTGCCTGCCTCTATGCTGCCTGAAAGGAAGGATGGGACATACTATTATTTCCAGCTCATCGGGCTGGACGTGGTTACCGAAGAAGGCGACCCGGTGGGGACACTCACCGAAGTCATCGAAACCGGTGCCAATGATGTATATAGTGTGAAAAATTCGGAGGGAAAGGAAATCCTTCTCCCTGCGATTCCTTCCTGTATCCTCTCGGTAGACCTTGATGAAGGACGGATGACAGTCCGTCTGCCGGAATGGGAATAAAACAGGGTTCTCAAGTTTCTTAGGGAACTTCGGGTTCCTCGGATCAGACATGGGGACAATACCTGTGAAACTTGCGACAGCGCTGCCCTTTAGAGCAGCGCTTTTTTTAAGTAAGTTTACACCTATTTTAGACCCCCCGTCGGGGGGAAGGTGGTAGCCCTTGGGGCTACCAAAGGGGGATGTTCTAGCGGTATGAAACACCAAATGTATGATGGAAGAACACTGTGACATCCAACGTAGCGGTATTTCGCCTACTCTTAAGGAATATCGCTACGTTAGGTCTCACGAGAATCCATAGTTCCACATCGTGTTTCATACCGCTGTTGCAGCCCCCTCTGCCTACGGCATCTCCCCCAAAGGGGGCGATACTGTTAAGTTAAGGATTTGCGTCGGTAAGAATGAATCCGTTAATGATGAAAAGGTTCATAAGGTTCTAAAGGTACAAAAGGTTCTCAAGGTTTCTTGAATGAGCCGATGGACGCTGGTGTTATTATCTCATTCGAGTGCCCTTAGAACCATTAGAACCATTAGAACCCTTAGAACCTTTACCACGAAAGAAATCATCGCATATTTCGCTTAACTTAATGACATTGCCCCAGCGGGGACGACAAAAAAGTGTAAACTCATAAGGCCTATAATGAAAATAGATATTTTATCCCTATTTCCTGAGTTCATCGAAGCTTTTTTCCATCAAAGCATGATCAAAAGGGCTCTCGATGCGCATCTCATGGAAATGGCAGTGACCAATCCCAGAGATTTCACCACCAAGCGTCACGGGCAAGTGGATGATACCATCTATGGCGGCGGTGCCGGGATGCTCATGATGTGTCAGCCTCTCTTTGATGCTGCCAAGTCTGTCCTTCCGGAAAAGGGCCCCAGGGACCGGGTGATATTTCTATCCCCCGCTGGCGTGCCTTTCACCCAGGACAAGGCGAAGCAGCTCTATCGAGACTATGACCATCTACTTCTCATCTGCGGTCATTATGAGGGCGTAGACCACAGAGTAGAAGAACATCTGGCAGACGAACTGATTTCTATCGGAGATTATGTCCTGACCGGTGGGGAACTGGGAGCCATGGTGATCAGTGATGCGGTGGCTCGGATGGTGCCTGGCGTTTTAGGAGACGCTGGCAGCGCCCAGAGTGATTCTTTTTATGAACCGATTCTGGAGTACCCGCAATACACGAAACCAGCAGAATATAATGGGTGGAAAGTCCCGGATGTTTTGATTTCCGGTCATCATGCCAATATCGCACGGTGGCGGCGGAAAGAAGCACTCCGGCGGACAATCCAGTGCCGGCCTGACTTATTGGATAAGCTCACCTTATCCAAGGAGGACCGGAAACTCATGGCAGAAATAGAAGAGGAAGAGGCGAACCAGTAATGGCAGCACCAGTCTATATCGGGCTCATTCATTACCCGATTTATAACAAACACATGGAAGTGGTCACTACGGCTCTGACGAACTATGACCTCCATGATATTGCCAGAACGGCAAAAACTTATGATGTGAAGAAATATTTCATCGTGCATCCCGTAGAAGCACAGCGTGAAATGGCTTCTCGCATTATGAACCATTGGAAAACCGGCGGCGGTGTGCATTACAATGCGAACCGGAAAGAAGCCTTTGAAGAAACCGAATTGGTTCCTACCTTGGACGATGCCATTTCCTGGATTGAAAAAGAAACAGGAAAGAAACCGGCCATTGTGACCACCGACGCCAGGGTTTATCCCAATACTGTTTCCTACACAGAAATGCGCAGGAAAATCCACGAAGAAGACACACCGATTTTCATTCTCTTTGGCACCGGCTTCGGCATGACCAAAGAAATGATGAAACAGTTTGACTACATCGTGGAACCTATCTACGGCGCAGGCACCTACAATCACCTGTGCGTGAGAAGCGCCGTAGCCATTATCCTCGACCGCCTTCTGGGCGAACCCTGGTGGAAGAAATAACAAGTTTCTCAAGCGGCTCAGGTGACTCAGGTTTCTCAGGTTGCTCGAATGAGGTGATCGTGGTATCATTTTATTCGGAGAACTTGAGTTACTTGAGTAACCTTAGTCACCTGAGCAACCTGTAATTATAAGGAGGAACAAATAATATGTCCGGACATTCTAAGTGGGAAAACATTAAGCGTAAGAAAGGCAAAACAGACGCCATCCGCGCCAGAATTACCACTAAAATTTCCAAGGAAATTACCATCGCTGCTCGTATGGGCGGCGGAGATCCTGTCGGCAACATGCGTCTGAAGCTGGCTCTGACCAAAGCAAAGCAGAACAATGTACCGAAGGAAAATATTCAGAGAGCTATCGCTAAAGGCGTCGGTGCTGCTAGCGGTGCAGGCTTCGATGAAGTCACCTATGAAGGCTACGGCCCTGGCGGTGCAGCTGTCATCGTAGAATGCAACACCGATAACAGAAACCGTGCTGCAGCAGACATCCGTCATGCATTCACCCATCACGGTGGTTCCGTAGGAACCCCGGGTTGCGTATCCTGGATGTTCAAGAAAAAAGGCTCTATCGTAGTAAGCAAAGAAGCAGCTGACGAAGATACCGTCATGATGATCGCTCTCGATGCTGGTGCCGAAGACGTAGCTTCCAACGAAGACAGCTACGAAATCACCACCACTCCGGAAAACTTCCTCACCGTGTCTGAAGCCCTCGAAAAAGAAGGCATCACCGTAGAAGCATCCGAAGTTGCTATGGTTCCAGACAACTACGTCAAACTGGAAGGCGATGCTGCCCAGACCATGTCTCATCTCACCGATGAACTGGAAGAACTGGACGATGTACAGGAAGTGTACACCAACGCAGAACTGCCAGAAGACGCTGAATAATTGAGAAAAAGAGATGTTCCCTTATGCGTGCATAAGAGGACATCTCTTTTTTTATGAAGGTTATTATTCTGCTGATTTGGTATGTGTCTCAATGAGAAAATACGGCTCACCAAAGGGTTAAAAGGGGTATACAAGGTTATGAAACTAAAGGTATCACATAACCTTTTATAACCTTTTTAACCTTGTGGTTAGCGTAATCTTTTATTATGTTTGAAATAGAACGTGGCAGAATAATAACCTTATATATATTTGCGGCGCTTCCAAATTTTGTGCGCCGCTACCACCATTCCTCACTCCTCATTCCTAACTCCTCACTATAATATCCCCCCACCGGGCTTGTGAGGGGATTTTTTTATTGCTACACTGGGGGGAAAATGGTGGACTGGTGACTCGTGACTGGTGACTGGTAAAAAATTTCCTAGTCACCAGTCACGAGTCACTAGTCTACCATCATCGCAACCCAAAGAGGAGAGTTATTATGTTACAAGACGAAATCATCCGGTACTGGACCGAGCGGGCGCCCAGTTATTCAGAAATCAATCAAAATGAACTGCACGGAAAGCAGAAGGAGAAGTGGACCTCTTACATCCAAAAGCGAATCGAAGGAGTGATGCCGGGGAAGAAGAATCTGAAAGTGCTGGATATCGGCGGCGGCCCTGGATTCTTTTCTATCATCATGACCATGGCAGGCTATGAAGCCACCTGGGTGGATCGGAATGCTGCCATGCTGGTGGAAGCCAAGGAAAATGCGGGACCCTTGGCAGATGCCATTCACTATGCGCTGATGGACGCGGAAGATTTAGAGTTTCCGGACAATACGTTTGACGTGATTGTGACAAGAAATCTGACCTGGACCTTGCCGCACCCTAAGAAAGCCTATGCCAGCTGGCAGCGAGTGCTGAAAAAGGGCGGTGTGCTGCTCAATTTCGATGCCAATTGGTACAACTATTTGTATGACGAAGAGGACCGGAAACTGTACGAACGGGACCGGGCCCAAGTGGCAGAGGCCGGCGTTTTTGATCGCTATATTTCTACCGACACCGATACGTGCGAAAAGATTGCCAGAGAAATGCCGCTTTCTCCGGTGAAACGGCCCCATTGGGACAAAGACATTCTCACCGCTTTGGGCATGGATGTGACACTCTATGAACAGATTTCAGAAGAAATTCTCCTGCCAGAGGAGCTACTCAATTTCGAAGCCACGCCGTATTTTTGCGTGGAAGCTGTGAAATGAGTCATTAACGGGGAATACACAAAATGTAGAGGTGTTTCCCTAGGAACAAAGGAAATGAACGATGAATTATATTTGTAAACGAATCCTCTTATTCTTTCCTGTTTTTATGGCGGTGACATTTTTGACCTATGGTTTGATGTACGTAGCAGGGGGAGATCCCATGAGCTATTTTTATGAAAACCAAGGGCAGGCTGTGTCACAGAGTGTGATAGAAGCAGGTCGTCAGAAATATGGCTTAGATCAACCCTTTTTGGTGCAGTATGGAAAGTGGCTTTGGGGGATGCTGCATGGTCAGATGGGAGAAAGTTTCATCACAGGAAAAGATGTGGGGCCTCTATTTCTTTCTAAATTACCACAAACGATGTATCTGGCGGGGATTTCCCTGGCTATGACTCTCTGTATGTCCCTTCCCTTAGGCATAGTATCTGCTTTGTATAAGAATCGGATGATTGATTATGGAATTCGTTTGTTGTCTTTTATTGGAAATTCTATGCCAAATTTTCTGGTGGCCATTCTTTTAGTTTTCTTATTGGCTGTGAAGTATCATTTTTTCCCAGTGGTAGCTATTGGCCGTTCTCCTTCTGTGGTACTTCCTGCTTTGACATTGACCGTGGCTATGAGTGCGAAATACATCAGACAAATTCGAGCGGTTGTATTGGAAGAATTGGGAAAAGGATATGTGACAGGGATGCGCAGTCGTGGGTTTTCCAACTTGCAAATTGTATGCACCAGTGTGATTCCTATGGCTTGTCCCGCCATTATTACATTACTTGCGATTTCTGTGGGAAGTCTTTTGGGCGGTACTGCCGTTGTAGAAACGATTTTCCAATGGGATGGTGTAGGAAAATTAGCTGTAGATGCGATTCTGCAGCGTGATTATCCTATCATTCAAATCTATGTAGTTTGGATGGCGTTCATTTATATCGTAGTGAATCTTTGTGGGGATGTGATTCAATATTTGATAGATCCACGAATCCGAAGAAAGGAAATTGTTTGATATGGGGAAGGAGACAATTTTAACCTTTGAAAGAAGACAATTTTTGAAATGGAAAATATGGATTATTAGTACGGTAGCGCTTGTACTGATGATTCTTATTGTTTCCTCTACGTTTTGGGTTCCCTGCGATCCCTATGAGCAGCATTTAGAATTAGCCAAATCAGCTCCCTCTGTTGCGCATTGGTTTGGTACAGATCCTTATGGGAGAGATTTGTTTTCCCGGGTCTGGGTTGGTGGAAAAGCAACCGTTTTTAGTGCTTTGCTTCTTTTGGTTTTGATTTCTTTGACAGGAACGACCATTGGACTCTGTGCAGGTTGGTATGGCGGATGGATAGGACAAGTACTTATGAGAGGGGCTGATTTGTTCCTTTCTTTTCCGGGATTGGTATTGGCTTTGGCATTGGCTGGTGTATCTCACGGCGGGCTTTTGGGGGCCATATTGGCCCTTTGGGTGGTCGGTTGGCCCAAATATGCCAGATTATCCAAAAATCTTACCCAGTCTTTGGTGGGAGAACCCTATGTGGAAGTGGCCCGGTTAATGAAGGTTCCCTCTTGGAAAATTTTGTGGGCCCATATCTTGCCTAATATGGCAGGTCCTGTTTTGATTACCGCTGTGCTGGACATAGGTACGCTGATGATGGAGCTTTCTGCCTTGTCATTCTTGGGGGTTGGGGTAAAACCGCCAATTCCAGAATGGGGGGCCATGATGAGTGAAGGGCGCATGTTTTTACAACTGTGTCCTTGGATGGTGATGGCTCCGGGGGGAGCTATGTTTATTGTGGTTGTTATTTTTAATATATTAGGCGATACGTTGCGTGATTATTATGATCCGAAAGGGAAATAAAATGAAAAGATGGATAAAATGGACTTTATTGGTTGCTTCAGCAGCAGTACTCTTTTCTGGATGTGGACAAGAGAAGTCCGCCACTTCTTCTGAAAAAGGAAAAACTTTTGTGTATGCTACAACCGGATATGGACGTGAAATGGGGGATGCGGGTTTGAATCCGCATGATAATTATTCTGGTTGGAGTGCTGTGCGATATGGGGTAGGAGAAACCTTATTCAAATTTTCTGATTCCATGGAACCTATGCCATGGCTGGCAGAGAGTTATCGTTATATCGATGATCATACTGTGGAAATTCAGTTACGCAATGACGTGAATTTTTCTAGTGGACGACATATGGATGCCATTGCTGTCAAAGAATGCTTAGATGATTTACTGGCCAAGCATGAGCGGGCTCGTTTGGATTTGAAAATTGATCGTATCGATGCCGAAGGGCAAACCATCACCATCCATACACCAGAACCTTGTCCTACGCTCATTCATTATCTGTGTGATCCTTATGGAGCCATCATTGATATGCAACAAGGGGTGAAGGATGATAATGTAGCAGGAACCGGTCCTTATATAGCTGATTCTGTGACAGATACGGAAATTTATTTGCATAAGAATGATGCTTATTGGGGAACAAAGCCCAAGGTAGATCACGTGATAGTAAAAACTATGACCGATGGAAATGCAATGACAGCGGCACTTCAATCTGGCGATGTAGATGCCACCTATGGATTGCCCTATGCCAGTTATGCTCTATTTTCTGATACCAATAAGTTCCAAATTGCTTCTTGTGCCACTAGCAGAAATTTCTTTGCTCAGATGAATATGAAATCTTCTATCATGCAGGATGATAGAGTACGAAAAGCCATTTGTCTAGCCATTGATAAAAAAGGATTTGTAGATACTCTTTTACAAGGACAGGGGGAAGTGGCTGTAGGTCCTTTCCCGAAGGGGATGCGTAGCAGCATATCTGGAGAAAGAGAAGATATATATCAACCGGAAGAAGCCAAGAAACTCTTAGCGGAAGCCGGCTGGAAAGATACCGACGGAGATGGTTATGTAGATAAAGATGGAAAGAATTTAACCATTCGCTGGTTGACTTATCCAGGTCGTATGGAACTTCCGATTTTAGCACAAGCTGTACAAGATAATTTAAAGAAAATTGGTATTCAAGTGGATGTGAACTGTTCCCAAAGTCATTTACAAATTTTGGAAACTGGGGCGTATGATGTCTATGCGAGTGCCCTTGTGACAGCGCCAACCGGCGATCCAGAATATTTCTTCACCACATGTGCATTAGACAGGTCGACCAAAAACCGTGGCTTTTATCATAGTGATCGCTTAGAAGCCTTATATACAGAATTACATCAAACTTTTGATATTGATAAACGAAATCAGCTGGCAAAAGAAATGCAACAGGTGATTTTAGATGACCACGCTTTTCTTTTTGTTTCCTATTTACAAATGAGTATACTGTCTCGTAAAGGTGTCAAAGGCATGGTGGCACACCCTTGCGATTATTATGAGATTACAGCAGACCTGGATTTGGAATAAAAGCGGAAAATTGTTGTAAGTGAATGGTTGTGTTCTACCAACCATCCATAATTTTTCGCTTGCTCTCAGAGAAAGGAGTATCATGGAAAGGCAAGTCATACTGACTTTTGATGGGGTATGTATTTCCTATGGACCAAAGATCGTTGTTGAAAATCTATCTTTTACGTTGCGGCAAGGAGAGGTTCTGGCGATTGTAGGAGAATCAGGCAGCGGAAAAACCAGTTTACTGAAAGCCATTTTGGGGCTATTAGAACCAGAAGGAAAAGTGACGCAAGGGTATATTTTTTATAAAGATATTTCGTTACTCTCTATCAGTAGCCAGGAACGGCGGCATCTTTTGGGGAAAGAGATTGGGTGCATTTTTCAAGATACAGCCGATACACTGTGCCCCATTCGGAAGATTGGTACGCAAATCTATGAAACTGTCAAATTGCATCGGAAGTGCAAGGAAGAGGATGTGAAAGAAAAGGCACTGGCGCTGATGAAGCAAGTGGGGCTAGAAGACCCGTTTCGGATATGGGAAAGCTATCCATTTGAATTGTCCGGCGGGATGAGCCAAAGGGTGGGTATTATTATGACATTTTTGATGCAGCCCACATTGTTATTGGCCGATGAACCAACCAGTGCCTTGGATGTATTGGTGCAGCAGGATGTATTGCAGCAAATGAAACAGTTGAAAGAAGCGGGGCAAACTATGATTGTAGTGACCCATCAGATGGAAGTGGCAGAGCAACTGGCTGACTATGTATTGGTGATGAAAAAAGGTGAAGTTGTGGAGCAAGGCTTAGTCAAAGAGGTATTTACCCATCCCAAAGAAAGTTATAGCCAAAAATTATTGGATGCAGTACTGCGATTGGAGTGACCTATGGACATATTACAAGTACATCACGTGAGTAAGATGTTCAAAAAAGAAAATCAAACCATAGAAGCACTACGAGATATTAGTTTCTCTGTCAAAGAAGGGGAAACCCTTGGCCTATTGGGTGGGTCTGGTAGCGGGAAAAGTACGCTGGCTAGAATCATAGCCGGTTTACTTTTACCTGACCAGGGTACCATACAAGTGGGAAAGCAAGGGGCAAAGAATTTAGAGCGAAAAAAACTCCCCCGTTTGCAAATGATTTTCCAGTCACCTAGGGCCTCTTTTGATCCCCGTTGGACTTTGGGAAAAAGTTTGATGGAGGGGCTCCTGCAAACAGGATTGTCTGCCAATGAAGCTAAAAAGGAAGTCGTAATGGCATTATCGCGTTGTCAACTTTCTGAAGACTATATGTCAAAATATCCACATCAGGTGAGTGGTGGAGAATGTCAAAGAGCTTCTATTGCCAGGGCCATTGCTTGCAAACCAGATATTTTGATTTGCGATGAAATAACTAGTGCCTTAGATGCTACTATACAAAAAGAAATCCTGGAATTGTTATTGCAATTAAAAAAAGAAGAGCACCTAACTCTTCTTGTCATTACGCATCATATGGGATTGGCACAAAAATTATGTGATACATTGCTTATTCTCCATCATGGGCATATGGTGGAATATGGAAATACCGATACGGTGATTCATCATCCTGTGGCACTATATACAAAGAAACTCTTAGAAGCAGCAAGAAAATCATAGGCCTATCAGAATCCCATCTTCCTCTTTATTAACGATTACTTAGTGGATGCTCGTTAAGGAAACACTGATTTAATCGTGATTTGAAATCATTCTTGAATTTTTATTCAAAGCGAGGAAAGGAAATCTGCGAATAGCAAGCTATTTAAGGATTTTCTTGACGATNNAAATCCGCGAATAGCGAGCTATGTAAGGATTTCCTTGACCACGTTTTGGATAAAAATTCATATAATTTCAAACTCTTTGATTAAATCAGCGTTTCCTTAAAGGTTATTGTTTTGCTGATTTCTACATCAAACAGCGTTGAATATATCGATAGAGTTAAGGTTAAAAAGGTTATATAGGGTTATGGGGATATCGTACCCCTCATAACCCTATATAACCTTTTTAACCTTGCCACCAGCGGCCTTCTTCTGTTTGTAAAAAATTAAAATGGTCGCCTCATAACTTTTATAAAAAGCGAGAGTGGCGGGGAATGAATGGATTGTTTATTTGTCATAATCATTTCATAAACATATCGATGGCTTTATTCATTCGCTCTATGGCTTCTTTGTCATTTTCCTGGACTGCTTCTACAATGCAGTGCTCCATGTGTTCTTTCAAAAGAATTTTGCCAGTGCTATTGATTTCAGCCCGCACGGCGGCCAGTTGAATCAGTACATCGGCGCAGTCTCTTTGATTTTCCAGCATTTTCTTCACTGATTCCAGATGGCCAATGGATTTGGCAACACGGTTGATGATGGCTTTGATTTTTTTCGGATCATGGGTGTGGCTGTGATTATGTGGGTGGCTGTGGGTATATACTTTTCCATTGGCTCCTACGTGGCTATGGGTGATTTCTTCTGTCATGGTATTTCCTTTCTATATGGTAACATTCCATTTCTTCTATTATACGGGAAATAAGATGATTTTGCACAGTGAAAAGTTACTCAGGTTGCTTAGGTTGCTTAGGGGTCACTCTCCGCTCTTTGAGCAGAGAGCGACAACCAACAACCAATAACCAACAACCAACAACAAATATTTTTATAACATGTAATAAAAATATTTGTGCTATTACAATGAGAAGAATTCTCAAAACGTGCTATAATAGGGGTAGAAAAAATAGCTCTTAATGAGCTATGATTTCTACTTATTTTTAATTGATTTCTTATATTATTTTAGCAAGAATCACAAAATATGAAGCTAAAAGTGTATACTATAGTAAAGGGGACTCAAGTTTCTCAAGTTTCTCAAGTTGCTCAGGTTTTTCGAATATGCTGATAGACGTTAGCATCTCGTTCGAGCAACCTGAGAAACTTGAGCGGCCTGAGTAACCTGGGAAACTTTGGCTCATAAGAAATCATCACCGTTGTTGTCTAACCCAATCGCATTGTTTCATAAAGGAGGAATTTATCATGTTCCGTTTCACTTTGCCTAGAGATATCTATTGTGGTCATGGGGCTATTTCTGAATTGTCCCTTTTGAAAGGACATAAGAAAGCCTTTATCGTGACAGGTGGTCATTCCATGAGAAATGGGGGATTCCTGCAGAAGACGGAAAAGGTTCTCCACGATGCTGGCATGGAAACCTATACCATGGAAGGGGTCGGTGCGGATCCATCCATTGAAATCGTGCAGCAGGGTGCTAAGCTCATGGACGATTTTCAGCCTGATGTGATTGTGGGCATCGGTGGTGGTTCTCCTATCGATGCGGCCAAAGCCATGTGGATTTTCTATGAGTACCCGAATTTGAAATTTGAAGATATAGTGAAACCATTCTCTCTCCCTCCGCTTCGTCAGAAAGCCATTTTTGTAGCTATTCCATCTACGTCTGGGACAGCCACGGAAGTGACGGCATTCTCTGTGATTACTGATTATTCCAAAGGCATCAAGTATCCGCTGGCAGATTTCAATATCACGCCAGACCTAGCTATTTTGGATTTGGACATTCCCCTCACCATGCCGCCGAAACTGACCGCCCATACGGGAATGGATGCTTTAACCCATGCTACGGAATCTTACGTGTCTAAATTTGCTAATGGTTTCACGGAACCATTGTCGAAACAGGCTGTGTCTGACGTATTTGACAATATTGTGGAATCTTATCATGGAGATAAAGAAGCTAGAGGGAAAATGCACATTGCCCAGTGCTTGGCTGGTATGGCCTTCTCCAATGGTCTATTGGGGATTACCCATTCTCTGGCTCATAAAATTGGTGCAGTATTCCATATCCCTCATGGCTGTGCGAACGCCATTCTTATGCCTTATGTGATTCAGTACAATAAAAAAGCCTGCCTCCATCGGTATGCCGATTTGGCTCGCACCGTAGGCCTTCCAGGACATACCGACGCCCAGTTGGTGATTTCCTATGAAGACGCTATCAAAGCACTGAATCAGAAGATGGATATTCCGCTGACTTTGAAAGATTATGGCGTGCCGGAAGATCTCTTCTTGGAAAAGAAAGATGTCATCGGTCAGAATGCGCTCCAGGATGCGTGCACTCCAGAAAATCCAAGAGAAGTTACTGCTGAAGATTTGACAAAGATTCTGACCTGTGCGTACTACGGGAAACCGGTGACATTCTGATTGGGTGACTAGTGACTGGTGACTAGGTGATAGCGGTTTCCCTAGCCATTTTACAGTGAGGAGCAGGTATCACCGCGTACGCTTGATATGTTCATAGCGAAGTATGCCGCCAGTGCCTCCCCCTCTTTAATTCTCCCCCGGCGGGGGCGATAAATCGATGATGCCGTTAGCGTCATGTTTCACGTAAAACATTCCTAATCCCTAGGGCCTAGCTACTCATCCCTAGTCACCGACTTTCATTGTTACTCCATAGGCTTCAATTGTTAATTGTGCAAAAGAAACATACTTGACAATAATAGTAAACCGTTGTATTATATAACCGTAAACAAAAGGAAATCACCATTGGCCGTGATGATTCCACTCATTGTTACAATCTTTCTCAACAACTCCAAAACACGTCTCCAAAAAAGCCTCCCGAAAGGGAGGCTTTAGGCGTTTGGTAGAATGCGTAATGCGAAGTGCGTTTGGGAAAATGCGTAGTGCGTAGTGCGTAATGCGTAGTGGTGGTGGCGGCGCACAACTTATAAAGCGCCGCAAATTATTATATAAAAGCTTATTATTCTGCTGATTTAGGAATTCAACATTATTACAAATATCGCTTCCGACAAGGTTAAAAGGGTTATACAGGGTTATGACACTAACGAAATCGCATAACCCTATATAACCCTTTTAACCTTGTCGGGAGCGGTATTACCATTGTGTTTGGTAGAACAAAGTAGCAGAATCATAACCTATAAGAAAATTGGGGCACTATATGAATTGTGTGCCCCTTCCTTCATTACGCACTACGCACTTCGCATTACGCACTCGATTTTATCCTTCGTAGACTTCAAATTCGTCTTTACCGGCACCGCAGAGAGGGCAAATAAAGTCTGCCGGCAGGTCTTCGAACTTGGTGCCCGGTGCGATGCCATTGTCTGGATCACCCAGTGCTTCATCATAAATCCATCCACATACAGTGCATACATATTTTTTCATAGTTATTTCCTCCTTTGAAATACTATATTCACAACTCTCTATGTATAGTATATCATAAAAATTAGATATATCAATATAGAATGTGAAATTTTTTGAATATAGGTGACTGGTAGACTAGTGACTGGTGACTCGTGACTAGGAATGTTAAATCGTTGACCGATAACAGTTAGCCGTTAACCGCCAACTGTCAACTGCTAACTGCAAACTGCCAACAACCAACTAACAACCAACAACCAACAACCAACCAACAACAACCAACCAACCAACAACAACCAACCAACAACAAACAACAAATTTCCCTCTTGACAGATGGCACATAAGCGTTTATGATAATTGCAACTTAAGAACCTAAACCGTTGAAGCGGAGATAAAAACAGTACGTGCACTTACAGGGAGTCGGGGCAATGAGAAGCCGGCAGAACGCAGATTGTTAAATGGACCGCTGAGGGCGCAGTGAAAGGATTTCCTAGTAGCTAGCGACGTAGGGCATACGTCAGTTGCCGGAGATATGTTGGTATCTCGCTAAGAGCAGGGGTCATGCCCTGAAGCAAGGTGGCACCGCGGAATAAGAATCCGTCCTTGACAAATATTTTGTCGAGGGCGGATTTTTTGTTGCTTATTGTTGTTAGTTGTTGGTTGTTAGTTGTTTGAAAAACCAACAACTAACAACAGACAACAAATGACAACTCTCGAAGTTATCCAAAAAAGGAGATTGTTATTATGATTAAAGAAGCTATCCAGAAAATCGTGAGAAAAGGAGATCTCTCCTATGAAGAAGCCTATGAAGTGATGAATGAAATCATGGATGGGAAAACCACAGCGACACAGAATGCGGCTTTCCTGGCGGCTCTTTCTACCAAAAGTACCAGGGCGGAAACCATTGATGAAATTTCTGGTTGTGCGGCGGCCATGAGAGAACATGCCATTCCGGTACCGCACCCGGGGATGAAAGTACTGGAAATTGTGGGTACTGGCGGCGATGGATCCAACAGTTTCAATATTTCTACCACATCCGCTTTCGTCATTGCAGCCGCTGGCGTGAAGGTAGCGAAACATGGGAACCGGGCTGCTTCTTCCAAATCGGGCACCGCCGATGTGCAGGAAGCCCTGGGGGTCAATATTCATCAGGACCCGGCGAAAGCGCTGTCCATGTTGGAAAAAGTGGGATTCTGCTTCCTCTTTGCACAGCAATACCATGCAGCTATGAAATATGTGGGTGGTATCCGTAAGGAATTGGGCTTCCGGACGGTGTTCAATATTTTGGGACCTCTTACCAACCCAGCGAACCCGGATTATTTCCTCTTAGGTGTCTATGATGGCTACCTGGTGGAACCGGTGGCTAAGGTGCTGGATAAGCTGGGCGTGAAAAATGCGTTGGTGGTGTACGGCACCGATCATTTGGATGAAGTATCTCCTTCAGCACCGTCTCTGGTGTGCGAATTGAAAGAAGGATACTACAGAACATCCACCATTTGCCCAGAAGACTTCGGTCTGGTTCGGGGCAAGAAAGAGGACCTCATCGGCGGGACAGCTGAAGAAAATGCCCAAATTACCAAAGATATCCTCACTGGTAAAATTCAGGGGACCAAGAGAAATGCGGTGCTTCTCAACGCCGGCCTGGCACTCTACGCAGCCAAAGCGGTGCCGACCATGAAAGACGGCATTGCCAAAGCGGCAGAAATGATTGATACCGGCGCGGCGTACAAGAAGATGGAAGAATATGTGAAAGAGAGTCATGCATAATTTTAACAAATTGCTAGATAGGATAGCGAAAAGGGGTAAAAAGGTTAAAAGGGTTATAAAAGGTTATGCGTGAAGGGTATGGTTTCAAATAACCTTTTATAACCTGCCAGAATGGCTAACCTATGACACAGAAGTACTTGGGAAATACGAAGATGTACGACATGGAGAATGCATATGATACTTGACGATATTGCAGCGGAAACGAGGCGGCGGGTGGAGCGGCTGAAGCGGGAAGGGTATTATGGAAAGATTCATGAGGAAATACAGCATTTCCGGCCTTCTACAGCCGATGCATTTTACAAAAATCTGGCAAAGCCGGGATTATCCTTCATCTGCGAACTGAAAAAAGCTTCGCCGTCCAAGGGAATCATCAGTGAAGATTTCCCCTATGAAGCCATCGGAAAGGAATACGAAGCCGCCGGAGCGGCGGCGATTTCTTGCCTCACCGAACCGAAGTGGTTCAAAGGAGATATGGATTATCTCACTCGGATTGCAAAGGAAGTCCACATCCCGGTGTTGAGGAAAGATTTCATCATCGACGCTTGTCAGATCGAAGAAGCGGCCTTGGGTGGGGCGTCGGCGATTCTTCTTATCGCAGCCATTCTCTCCGATGAGGAAATCCGAAATTTCCTCTCCCTGGCACAGAACTTGGGATTAGGCGTTCTTTGTGAAGCCCATGATGAAAAGGAAATGGAGCGGATGCTCCAAGCGGGGGCTTGGATCGTCGGGGTCAATAACCGGGACCTTCGGGATTTCACCATCAAGCTGGAAAACACAGAAAAACTAGCCAAATTGGTACCGGACGATGTGCTCTTGGTTTCCGAAAGCGGCATGATGTCTCCAGACATCGTACACCGGATGCACGAAGCCGGCGCCGACGCCGTACTCATCGGAGAAATGCTGATGAGGGCAGAGAACCGCGGGGCACTGCTGAGGAAAATGATAGAAGAAAATAAAGGTTAAAAAGGTTAAAAGGGTTATAAAAGGTTATGCGTGAAGGTTATGGTTTCAAATAACCTTTTATAACCTGCCGGTCAGGCTAACCTTTGACGATATGATGTAAATGCCAGTTGGCTTAAAAAGGAAAGGGAAAATATATGCAGACAAGATTTGGACAATTCGGTGGACAGTACGTACCGGAAGTACTGATGAATGAAGTGGAAAAAGTGGCAAAGGCTTTTGAAGAATGTAAGAAAGATCGGGCCTTTCAGGATGAACTTCGCCGGCTTTTTGTGAACTATACAGGACGGCCGTCCATGCTTTATGAAGCAGAAAATATGGAAAAAGATTTGGGCGGTCCTCGTATTTTCCTGAAACGAGAAGATTTGAACCACACCGGGGCGCACAAGATCAACAACTGCATCGGTCAGGCCCTGTTGGCAAAGCGGATGGGCAAGACCCGGCTGATTGCGGAAACCGGTGCCGGCCAGCACGGTGTAGCCGCAGCCACCATTGCAGCCCTCTTCGGCATGGAATGTGAAGTATTCATGGGTGAAATTGACACCCAGCGACAGGCTCTCAATGTGTACCGCATGAAACTCTTGGGCGCTAAAGTCCATGTGGTAAAGACCGGCTCCCGGGTACTGAAAGATGCGGTCAATGCAGCCATGCAGGAATGGAGCCGTCGCTGCGATGATACCCACTACATCATCGGATCCACCACTGGCCCGGCACCGTTCCCAGAAATGGTTCGGTATTTCCAAAGCTGTATCGGTCGAGAAGCCAGAGCGCAAGTGCTGGAACGCACCGGCCGATTGCCCACCAAAGTCTATGCTTGCGTCGGCGGCGGCAGCAATGCATCGGGGACTCTCTATCCATTTATTCAGGACAAAGACGTGGAACTTATTGGCTGCGAAGCCGGCGGGAAAGGCATCGATACGCCATACCACGCCGCTACAGTCAATCGCGGGAAGCTGGGCGTTTTCCACGGCATGAAATCTCTGTTCTGCCAGGATGAGGATGGAAATATCACAGAAGTGTACTCTATTTCCGCCGGCCTGGATTATCCAGGCGTCAGCCCGGAACTGGCTAATCTCAATGCCACCGGACGGGCTCGGTTCATCGCCGTCACCGACGAAGAAGCGGTGCAGGCCTTTGAATACCTGGCAAAAACTGAAGGCATCATCTGCGCTATCGAATCAGCCCATGCGGTAGCCGGGGTTCTTCGGGAAGCCAAGAACATGACCGCCGACGATATCGTAGTCATCACCCTCTCCGGCCGGGGCGACAAAGACGTAGCTGCCATCGCACGGTATAGAGGGGAAGATATACACGACTAAACTACAATGCGTAGTGCGTAATGCGTAGTGCGTAATGAAGGCCGGCGAGCGCATCGAATTACTTTTAGAAGATTTTATTTCATGTATGCTTACATACGTTTCTATATGCTCGCCGATTTTTTAGACAGTAAGCCGTACCCCATATGGCTAACTGCCTATTATATAAAATGGGGTATTGGGGCGCTATATGAATTGTGCGCCCCTTCCACCATTACGCACTACGCACTTCGCATTACGCATTGCTCAAACTAAGGCTATAAATGATGAATGATTAATAAGGAAAAGAGGAAAATTATGAGTCATATCGCAAAAGCATTTGAAAAGGGGAAGGCACTGATTGCCTTTCTGACCGCTGGCGTGCCGTCTGTGGAAGATACGGTGAAATATGTGCTGGACATGGAAGAAGCAGGGGCCAATTTGATTGAAATCGGCGTGCCTTTCTCCGATCCCATCGCTGATGGGCCGGTCATCATGGAAGCCGACGTGAAGGCCTTGGAAAATCACATTCACCTGCCGCAGGTCATGGAAACGGTGAAAGAAATCCGGAAACACACTCAGATTCCGATTGTACTTCTGACCTATTACAATCCAGTTTTCCGCTATCCGGCGGCTCGTTTCTTTGAAGAAGCAGAAGCCATTGGCGTAGACGGCGTGATTATTCCCGACATGCCCCACGAAGAACAGGAAGAAATTCGCCCCCTGGCCGATGCCCACGGCGTAGACATCATCCAGATGGTGGCTCCCACCTCGGAAGAGCGAATTCGTAAAAATGTAAAAAATGCCACTGGCTTTGTTTACGTGGTTTCCTCTATGGGGGTTACAGGAATGCGTGGAAATATCCAGACCCCGCTGGACCAGATTATTAACGTGGTACGAGAAACCACGGACACACCGATCGCCATCGGCTTTGGCATCCATACCCCCGAGCAGGCAGCGGCCATGGCGAAACTGGCCGACGGCGTTATCACCGGCAGCGGCGTGGTTGATATTATCAACAAAAATGGCTCCGAAGCCAGTGAAAAACTGAAGGCCTATATCGGAGGATTGAAAGCGGGAATCTGATTTTATCGAGTAGGTAGAAAACTGAAATATTCAAACCGCTACGGGAAAGGTTAAAAGGGTTATGGTTCTGCAGAATAGGTAGAAAGCATCAAGCACCCAAACGCTACAATCAAGGTTATAAAGGGTTATTTCAAATGGGATAAAATAATCCTTTATGGCAATGATGGTAGCGTTTTTTGTTGGCAGTAGGCAGGACAGGAATGAGGAATTAGGAATGAGGAGTGAGGAATGAAGGTGGCGGCACACAAATTATATAGTGCCGCAAATTTGAAAATTTTTTAAATTTGATGTTGTGATTTTAGGGGACTTCTGCAATGTAAATATATGGAGGGGGAAATGGTGACTGGTGGACTAGTGACTGGTGACTAGGGATTGTTGTTGGTTGCTGGTTTACCTGCCGAGCCCATGGATGACAACTTGCCAAGGAGGAAGTGGCATGGGTTTAGGGGGTAAGGTTTGATTGATGATTACAAACCCTAAACCTTAAACCAATGACGCTCTGCATTTGTGCAGATTGTGCTATACGAACCCAGAGCATAAACCTAAAACCAACAACAGACAACCAACAACAAAATAAGAAATAATCAAATTCTAATCTTCAAATGTTCGTTTTTTTCGTCAAATTTCCGT
>DBLC01000108.1:265-14638 GCA_002297935.1 Dialister sp. UBA734 | reverse complement strand
CTTTTCTTTCCTATTGCCTTGGGGAATACAACAAAGATTCTTCGACACGCCCTTCGGGCGGCTCAGAATGACGCTGGAAGGAAATGTCTTTTGATTCATTCGTGCTACTACGGCTTCTCTGTTAGCCTCGATTTTGCTCACAATCGTTCTTTTCTACTCTCTAGCCGAACTCGCTCCTTAATGTCATTCTGAGCCGGCCAACGGCCGAGTCGAAGAATCTTTGCGTTATTCCTTAGGGCTATTTGCTTCGCTCATGGTATGAAATGAGACTTCCCGTTTTAGTATGCTTTCCAGTGAAACTATTTCTCCAGTGGACGCAAAACATAAAAGGGTCCTTTGTAGTCGCAATATTTCTTTGATTTTATCGATGCTTTTTCCCCTAGCTACGAGTCACTAGTCACTAGTCACCAGTCACCAGTCACCAATTATCCCCAAAAAGGAAAACATGCAATGAAAAATAAATGGAAACTGCTCTTTCTATTCGTCTTGATGGCGATTTCTCTTTATCGTGCCAACTTGACCGACGATCTTTTTACCCAAGGGACGGCGCTATTCGTAACCATCCTTTTCGTCATTTCTGCATGGCACTGCTGGAAAAGGCAGTGAGGAGTTAGAAATTAGGAATGAGGAATGGAGGCCAGCGAGCACGTCGAATTGCTCTTATACGGATTGGTATATATAGTGGGAAATTTTTTTATGGCTCGCTGAAAAATTCTTACGGCTATCATCATGTTTTATATGAAAAAAGTTATTATCCTACTACATTCTATTTCTAACACGGAACAATAATGGCAAGTGACTGGGTAAAAAGGTTATACATGGTTATGTGGATACCGGTTTCATATAACCCTTTTAACCTTTATAACCTTGTCGTTTGCGATAGTAGGAAATGTTTCGCAAAAGAAGCCAGCAGAGTAATAAGCTTTTTTATAAAAGGGGTATTGGGGCGCTATATGAATTGTGCGCCCCTTCCAACACTCCTCACTCCTAATTCCTCATTAAAGAAATTCCCCCTTGCGATGTATAGAAAGATATGATAAAATCATTCAGTATGAATCATGTAGACGGGAGGTGAAACCATTGCCACAGATTAAATCCAATATGAAAAGCATGAGACAGGACGCTGCTAAGAAAGCTGCTAACGCTGCTGTTAAATCCCAGATTCACGGCGCTATTAAGAAAGCTGTAGCTGCTGCTAACTCTGAAAACAAGGACGAAGCTTTTCGTGCTGCTGTAAGCATCATCGACAGCGCTGCTAAAAAAGGCGTTATCCATAAGAACGCTGCAGCTCGTAAAAAATCCCGTCTGAACGCAAACGTAAATGCTGCTATCGCTGCTGAAAAAGCTGAAGAAGCTAAAGAAGCTGCTATCGAAGCTAAAGAAGAAGCAAAAGAAGCATACAAGGAAAAAATGGAAGAAAAGGCTTAATTGTCTTTCTGACGAGAAAGAATCTCACAGCTTGCTGTGGGATTTTTTTATTTGTTTCAAAGCGAAGCGATGAAACAGTGCGTAGTGCGTAATGCGTAGTGCGTAATGTTGGAANNGGAAGGGGCGCACAAAATTTGGAAGCGCCCCAATACCCCTTTTATTATGAAAACAGGGATAAGTAGCTAGGCCCTAGGGATTAGGAAATATATAATAATTTCTGCGGTGTCATAGCTATTAGCTCTTAGCTATTAGCTACTAGCCGGCTAGAAGCCAGAAGCTAAAAGCTAGTAGCAGTGACACTAATGAAAACTGCGATTTCCCATTTTTATAATGACAGGGTATTGGGGCGCTTTATAATTTGATGCGCCCCTTCCACCATTACGCACTACGCACTTCGCATTACGCATTCTTATTATGGATATGCTTTCCCTAGTATGGTAAAATAAAACTAATTTATATTGCCATGGAGGTGTGCTATGAAATATAGAAGTACTAGAAGTGATGAAACAGTCACGGCAGAAGAAGCGTTGGTGAAGGGCTTGGCTAGTGATGGCGGTCTGTATGTACCGGACGCTTTGCCGGCTCCTTTCTTAGATGCGGATCTGCTGAAAGATATGTCCTATGAAGAATTGGCTGCTTATGTGCTGTCCCATTTCCTGACCGACATTCCTGTGGATGACTTGAAAAAGTTGACCCACGAAGCCTATACAGGCACTTTTGAAACCTCAGAAGTGGTACCGGTGAAGACCCTTTCTGAATCTTTCTCTATGGCAGAAATGTTCCATGGCAGAACCTGTGCGTTCAAAGACTTGGCACTGTCCCTGTTCCCTTACCTTTTGGTGTATGCGAAGAAGAAACAGCAGGATGACAAGGAAGTGCTGATTCTGACCGCTACCTCGGGGGATACGGGCAAAGCGGCCCTGGAAGGATTCCGGGATGTGCCGGGCGTGCATATCATGGTATTCTACCCGTCCCATGGGGTTAGCCCGCTGCAGAAGGATCAGATGCAGAAGCAGCTGGGGGACAATGTCAAAGTGGTAGGCATTGAAGGCAATTTCGACGATGCCCAGGGCACGCTGAAAAAAGTATTTGGCAGCCAGCTGCGGGAAGAATCGGAAAAGAAAGGGGTTCTCTTCTCCAGTGCGAACTCTATCAATATCGGCCGTCTCTTGCCCCAGGTGGTGTACTACGTATGGATTTGGCTTCGTCTGCTGCGGAGTGGTTCCATCGGCCCCAGAGAAGCCTTCAATGTGGTGGTTCCTACAGGCAATTTCGGAAATATCCTGGCTGCCTGGATTGCAAAACAGATTGGCACACCGATTGGCGAATTGATTTGCGCCTCCAATGAAAATAAAGTGCTGGCTGATTTCTTCGCCACTGGCACCTACGATATCAACAGGGAATTCCACCTCACTGAAGCGCCATCCATGGATATTCTTATTTCTTCCAACTTTGAACGGTTCCTGTATTTCATGACCGGCTCTAGAAATACCGTGGCTGACGATATGAAGAAATTGAAAGAAACCGGTGTGTACTCCGTAGAAGGAGAAGCACTGAAAACCATCGAAGATACCATGAAAGGCGGCTGGGCCTCTACGGATGCCATGGAAAAAGCCATGTCCGATGTGTATGAGAAATACGATTACCTCATGGACCCGCACACTGCCGTGGCTTATGCGGTGTATGACAATATGAGAAGAAATGGAAAAATTCCGCGGCACACCCATACGGTGATCATTTCCACCGCTCATCCCTACAAATTCCCTGGCGTCGTAGCCAAAACATTGGGACTCACTCCGGAAGAAAATCCCTATGACACCCTCCGTGCCATCGAAGAAAAAACAGGCATTGCCATTCCGAAACAGCTGGGTGAATTGGAAAAACGGAAACAGCGCTTCACCGAAGTGGTAGACCGCACTAAGATGGCCGACGCCATTGCGGATTATGTGGATGAAATTGTGAAATAGCGGTGACTCGTGACTGGTGACTGGTGACTAGGGCAATGCTGTTAAGAATTTGCGTTAGTAGGAATGATTCCGAAGATGTTTGCAAAGGTTCATAAGGTTCTAAAGGTACAAAGGGTTCTCAGGTTTCTCGAATGTGCCGATAGGCGCTGGAGTTATCATTCCATTCGGGGCCCTTTAGAACCTTTAGTCCCCTTAGAACCCTAAGAACCTTTTATGCAGCAGGAATCATTGCGCATTTCGCTTAACTTAACGGTATTACTCAGGAAGGGGGGGCAGGGGGATAGGAAGACGAAGAAGAGTTGTTTTTCTAGCCGCTAGAGAGAACGCCTAAATACGGAGAGAAAAACACATTTCATATCGCTATAGCGAGCTATCCCCTGGACTTTTCGCTGCGCTCAAGTCCTATCCCCTTCCAAAGGAAGGGGATTATCGGTGTCCCTAGTATCGATATTTTCTAATCCCTAGGGCCTAGCTACTTATCCCTGTTTTTATAATAAAGGGGTATTGGGGCGCTATATTATTTGATGCGCCCCTTCCACCATTACGCACTGCGCACTTCGCATTACGCATTGTTTTTATTCGAGGTCTTTAGAATGAAAAAAAGAAATTGGGAAGAAAAGGAAGAACGCCGCTTCAGAATGGGCTTATTGGCTTTTCTGATACTGGTATTCGTGGCGATTCATTTCCTGGATCCCACTTTCTACCCTACCATTTATCATCTGTCCCAATCGGGGGATTTGCATGGCACCATCTGTTATCTGAAAAGTTTTGGCATTTGGGCTGCTTTTATGAGCTTTTTCATCGATGTGGTGATCAATATCGTAGGGTTCCTGCCATCCATTTTTATTTCCACCGCCAATGGATTGGTGTTTGGCCTTTTCTGGGGCACCATCATTTCCTGGTTGGCTGAAACGGTGGGGGTCATTATTTCCTTCTATGTGATGCGCACCCTCTTCCGGGGCATGGCAAAGCACATCATTGAAAAGAGTCAGACCTTGACGAACCTGGATGCCCATGAATCTTGGCAGGCTATGGCCATCGCCCGTGCCATTCCGTACATGCCCAATGGATTGGTCACCGCCGTAGGGGCCCTGTCCAGCATGACCTTCCGCTCCTATGCGCTGGGCTGTCTCATCGGGAAATTTCCTTCCGTGGCACTGGAAGTCATCTTGGGCCACGACATGGTGAATTTTGAAGAACATTCCCTGCGCCTGACCATTATCATAGTGCTGGTCTCGGCGGTGTACGGCGGACTGTGGTGGTTTATGAAGAAGAAAAAAAGTTGAAATAATAAAGCTGTGGAAATGGGAAATTCTCATTTTCACAGCTTTTGTTGTTAGTTGTTGGTTGATAGTTGTTGGGGCCAAACAACCAGCAACCAGCAACCAACAACCAACAACAATTGTAAATTCACTCCGCACTACGCACTCCGCATTACGCACTTCGCATTACGCACTCTACAAAAGGGTATTGACAATATTTCCCCTATGCATCTATAATAATGAATAAGCATCGTCAGGTCTGTGGCTGAAAGTCGATGGCAGTCGCAGCCAAAGCGATCCACGTAACGCAGAAAAAATTTCTGCTGAGCATGGTGCGGTTTAGATGTAAGTCCTGCCGGGAAAACCGAGAGGGTCAGTAGTGAGAGGAAGACACCGGGTAGCGAACGCTCCAGCAGGCGAGTGTGGGGGCAAAAGCCAGGTCAGCTGAGGATGCTTAATCAAACAAGTGACTGGTAGACTGGTGACAGGTGACTAGGAAAATATATTTCTTAGGAATTGTCATTGGTTGCGAGTTTGTACTTTATAGTAAGGCGAGGAACGAAAGAAGTACTTGAGGTGAATTCTTTCAGAGAGGGCAGGGATGGTGAGACTGCCTGGAAGCATCTTTGGGAAATGCATTTGTGAGCCGAAAAGGGGAAGCAGAGTTTTCTGTCAGTATCCTTTTCCGTATGTGTTTGCGATAAAAACATTTTGAGCGGCTTTTGCCGACAGAGTGGATAACGGGCCACCGTCTCTGTGAGGCGGTGGCTTTTGTATTGCAAGGTAAGCGGAGCTTACCTTGTAGTGAGGAGTGAAAATAGGGATTAGGGATTAGTAGCTAGGGATTAGGAAATGTAAGATATATCGTTGGTGTCACAGCTACTAGCTCCTAGCTTCTGGCTGCTAGCCGGCCAGTTGCTAAAAGCTAGAAGCTAGGAGCTGTGACACCAACGGAATCTTCGGATTTTCTTTTATAAAAAGGGCGGCCCTATAGTATTTGTGGGCCGCCACCACCACTCCTCACTCCTCACTCCTCATTCCTAACTCCTCACTGAAGGATTTCCAAATCATAGCATTGTTATTACATATTTTTAAATAGATATATAAATAGGAGGAATTTATATGGAAGAAATTAAAGTGTACAATACACTCTCCAAAGAAAAAGAAGTCTTCAAACCTTTGACTCCAGGGGAAGCGAAGATTTATGTGTGCGGCGTTACTCCGTACAACCACCCCCATATCGGGAATGCCCGTCCGGCTGTGACTTGGGATATTATCCGCCGGTATCTGGAATACATCGGCTATAAGGTGACTTTCGTACAGAATTTCACCGATGTGGATGACAAGATCATCAACAAAGCCAATGCAGAAGGCACCGATTGGAAGACCATTTCCGACCGCTATATTGACGCTTATTTCCAGGTCATGGATGCCCTCCATGTACGTCGTGCCAATGTATATCCCAGAGTGTCTGACCATATGAAAGATATCATCAAAATGGTTAAGACTTTGGTAGAAAAAGGCCATGCCTATGTGCTGGGCGGCGATGTGTATTATGATATTTCTACCTTCAAAGACTACGGCAAGCTGTCTGGCAGAAAAATCGAAGACATGCTGGCTGGGGCCCGCATCGAAGTGAATGATGAAAAGAAGAATCCTGGCGATTTTGCTCTTTGGAAAGCGGCGAAGCCGGGCGAACCGTTCTGGGAAAGCCCATGGGGCAAAGGCCGTCCGGGCTGGCACATCGAATGCTCTGCCATGTCCACCCATTACTTGGGAAATACACTGGACTTCCATGGCGGCGGCAGCGATCTGATTTTCCCGCACCATGAAAATGAAATTGCCCAGTCCGAAGGATGCACCGAGTGCCATTTCGTGAATTACTGGCTCCACAACGGATTCATTACCATCAATTCCGAAAAGATGAGTAAGTCTCTGAACAATTTCTTCCTGGTGAAAGATGTACTGGAAAAATATTCTGGCGATGCACTCCGGTATTTCCTGCTGTCCACCCATTACAGAAGCCCCCTGGACTTCTCCGATGACCGTCTGGAAGAAGCAGAAAAGAATATGGAAAAACTGAAAGACGTCATTGCCCGCGTGAAGGAACTGTCTGGCAAAGAAGGCAGCGAAGTGACCGAGGCGTCCAAAGCCCTGGATGCAGCCGCTGACAATGCTATGAAAGTATTCCACGAAGCTATGGACGATGATTTCAATACTGGTCTGGCTACCGGTGCCATGTTTGAAATCGCCAAAGCCATCAATGTGTACTACAACGAAATTCACAGCGGTGTTGGCTTCGATAAGAAGACCATGGATAAAGCCGGTCAGACTTTCAAGACCATCCTGGACATCCTGGGCATTCTGGAAAAAGAATGGAAGAAACAGGAAGCCTATGACGACAAAGATTACAACGATCTGATGGATGTCATTCTGGCAGTCCGTCAGTCCGCTAGAAAAGCAAAACAGTACCAGCTGGCCGATGAAATTCGTGATAAGCTGGGCGACATTGGTATCGTCATCGAAGATACCCCGACTGGAGCAAGGTGGAAAAAGCGTGGAGTTTAAAAGAGTTCTGTTTCTAAAAAAACAGATGGCACAAAAAGTGGGGAAGCAAGCGCCGGCCCTGTCGGAGCAGGAAGTCTTCTCCATGGATGCCTTGACATTGGCTTATATGGGAGACGTGTGTTGGTCCTATTTCATCCGGAAATCCCTGATTGATACGGGCATTCACAATGTACAGATTCTGAACAGTCTCGCTTCTGAAATGGTGTCTGCCAAATGGCAGAGTCGGATTCTCTTTGAAATCCGGGAAGTGCTGAACGAACGGGAACTAAAGGTGTGCAAGCGGGCTAGAAATACCCATTCCACGGTGCCGAAAAGTGCTACCGTAGAGGAATACCGGGAATCCACCGCCTTTGAGGGGCTCTTGGGGTATCTGAATTTGTCCGGTCAGGATGATCGGCTCCAATTTCTGATGAACAAAAGCCTGAAGTACATGGCAGGAGAAATGAACCATGAAAAATAAACGTTTCACCAAAGCAGTGGAAGGGAAGAAAGCCACCCGTCCCGTCAGAAAACCGGAAGCAGCCAAGAAGAGACCCGCCAGAGCTTCTGACAATCGGGAACGAGGCAATACGGTGAAAAATGAATCCCTCCTGACTTGCGGAAGAAATAGCGTCACCGAGTTTCTTCATGCCCATCGGGTACGGAAGATTTTCGTCAAAGCGGGCAAGAAAGACGACCGGCTTTTGAAACTGGTGCAGGATGCGCAGCAGCAGGGAGTCACCTTGGAAGAAGTGGACGAATCCCGGCTGGACGATATGGCCCGCGGCGTGGTTCACCAAGGGGTGGCAGCATTGCTGAAGCCTTATGAATACGCCGACTTGGACCAAGTGCTTTCTGATTGGGAAGGAAAAGACCCGATTCTGATTCTGCTGGATGGATTGGAAGACGTGAGAAATCTGGGCGCCATTGTGCGGACCGCCGAATGTGCCGGTGCCGCTGCTGTGCTTCTTCCGAAACACAAAAGCCCGCCGGTTACCGCAGCCGCTATGAAAACCGCGGCTGGTGCCTTTGCGTACCTTCCGGTTTGTCAGACAGGAAATATCCGCCAAACCTTAGAAATGTTGAAAGACAAGGGATTCTGGGTGGTTGGTGCCGATATGGATGGCGAAAGCCTCTACTACGAAGCCAACCTGAAAGGCCCCCTGGTGATTGTCATGGGCGCCGAAGGGAAAGGGGTTTCTCCTTTGACACGGAAACTGTGCGACTTCTGTGTCCGCATTCCTATGAAAGGCAAAGTGTCCTCCCTAAATGTCTCCGTAGCCGCCGCCCTTCTGATTTACGAAGCAGCGAAGCAGAGAGTTTGAGCGGGCATGGGTAGCGTAACAAAGTGATTTATAACACCTTGCAAAAGGTTATTATTCTGCCATGGAATATGGTGCCTCAAATCTATGAGGCCGCCTTGTGAAAGGTTATTATTTTTGACATTTTCGATAGAGCGACAATGGGTAGAATGGCGTTGAAGAAAAGGTTATAAAGGGGGATGGCAATGGTATCATAACCCTCTATAACCTTGTGCTAAGCGGTCTCGTTGTATTGAAATTCTATCGGACATGGTAGAATAATAACCTTTTAGTCAGACGGTATTATCGAGATGATATTCCATCGAATACAGCAGAACAATAACCTTCTTCCTAGCGATTGATATAATGAGGAAATAATTCATGAAAGATCTATATCTAGTCGACGGTTACAACGTGATTTTCTGGCTGCCGAAGGTGTTTGACCGGGACGATTTGGAATCTAGCCGCAAGAAGCTCATTGATTTGTTGCAGGATTATGGTGGTCATAACAACATTGAAATGATTGTAGTCTTTGATGGACAGGGCAGTTCCAACAAGGTGCGCGTAGAGCATATTGCCAAGTCCTTCTCTGTGGTATTCACACCGAGCCGGATGACCGCTGACAGCTACATAGAAAAAGAATCTTACGATCGGAAAGACGAATACCGCTCCATTTACGTGGTCACCTCCGATGGACCGGAACAGAATCAAGTCCTGGGTAACGGCGCCTATCGCATGGCCGTGGCGGATCTCCTTCACGCCATCAATGAGGATAAAAAAGTGCAGACCACCTTCATTGCCCATAACAACCGGACCAATCTAAGAAGTGAAATCGGTCGTTCGATTCCTTTGTCGGTGCAGGAAAAATTGGATAAATTGAGAAAATAGAAAAAGAGGCGAAAGCCTCTTTTTTTGATGGTAGCGGTTTCTGCACTGGCGGTATACTTCGCTATGAACATATCAAGCGTCTTTGGTGATACCTGCTCCAACCGTTTTACCGCTAGGAGCAGGTATTACCGAAGGCAATAGGAGAAACATACTATTTCATACCGCTAGTACTGCCCCCTTTGGTAGCCAAGGCTACCACCTTTCCCCCGGAGGGGGCACTAAAATAGGTGTAAACTTACTTCTCTATTTTTTCCTTGACCAGTGCGCGAGAGTAGTATAAAATAAGGTTTGATATTGGCTTTATATTTCTATAAAACGTATCTGCACCGAAAAAAGGACAGATATGGAGGAGGAT
Organism: Dialister sp. UBA734; assembly: GCA_002297935.1. GTDB lineage: Bacteria > Bacillota > Negativicutes > Veillonellales > Dialisteraceae > Dialister. The sequence continues at coordinate 4,890 of DBLC01000108.1, read as the reverse complement.
TTACGGTGAAGTACTTTTTGATCGGTTTAACCATGGTGATTTCTTTACTGGTTATTGTTGTCGTAGTAGCGCAGGAATCTAAGCAGGCTGGCATGGGCAGTGCCATCGGCGGCGGTGCGGAAGGCGGCGCTGTGGGAGGCAAGACTAGAGGCAAGGATGCTGTTCTTTCCAAATTTACAGTCGTATTTGGCATTCTCTTTGCTGTGCTTTGTCTCGTACTTGGCAGATATATGAATACTTTCTGATTGTGAATCGAAGGGCTTGCCTACTACAGCGCAAGCCTTTTTTTCATATCAGCAGATAGTTGACAGTTAACCGTCAACCGTTAACCGTTAACTGCTTACATTCAATAGGAGAATTTCTTATGGAAGAGAAGAAAACGCTTTTATCCTATAAACCCGGTGTGGTGCTTCAGGGGGTCTACAAATCCTACGGTCGCTTTGGTTTTTTGCTCACCGATGAGGACCACGAAGACGTATACATCGCTGATGCAGACCATTTGAATGCGGTGAACAACGACACCGTAGAAGTAAAAACAAAGAAGAGTGAAAGTGGTCGTCACAACACCGAAGGGCGGATCACCAAGGTGTTGGAACGGGCCAATGATACCTTTGTATGTACCTATGAAATGCTGGAAGATGGCGGCGAGGCCGTGCCGATTGATGAAAAAGTAGACATGGTGATTGTCATTCCAGAAGGGGCTGAAATGGAAGCCACCACCGGTGCTCGTGTCATGGTAGAAGTGACCAAGTGGCCGGGAGAATGGACCGATGCAGAAGGCAAAGTGACTGAAGTCATCGGTTATAAAGGGGATAAAGGGCTTGATATCGATATCATTGTGGCCCAGCATCGACTGCCCCACGAATTTTCGGAAAAACTGCTGGACGAAGCAGACAATTTGCCCCGGGACATTCAGCCAGGAAAAGGGATCAAAGATTTCCGGAGCCTCCCCATCGTGACCATCGATGGGCCGGATTCCAAAGATTTGGACGATGCGGTGTATTGCGTCAAAAAAGACAATGGTCATTTCCAGCTGGGGGTCCATATTGCCGACGTGTCCCGCTATGTGACCAAAGGGTCCCTCTTGGACGAAGAAGCCTATCATCGCGGTACCAGTGTGTACCTGGCAGACCGGGTGATTCCTATGCTGCCGTTCCAGCTGTCCAATGATCTGTGCAGCTTGAACCACGATGAGGACCGGTACGCCATGTCCTGCGTCATGGATGTGGCACCGGACGGCACGGTGAAAACCGAAGTGATTTCTCCTTCTGTGGTTCGGGTGGCTCGTCGCTGCAATTATCCAGAAATCAATAAAGCTTTCCACGAAGGCATTGCTCCGGCGGATTTGAAACCATTCCTGCCAATGCTGGAAGATTTGAAAGAATGTGCCGATTGCCTTAGAAATAATAGAACCCAGCGGGGCGCTCTGGATTTCGATTTCCCAGAATACAAAGTGGTGCTTGATGAAGAAGGAGTGCCGCTCCGCATCGAAAAACGGATTCGCAGCGACGCCGAAAAGATGATTGAAGATGCCATGATTGCCGCCAACGAAGCGGTGGCTCGTTTCCTGGAAAAGACAGGACATACCTCGATTTATCGTGTCCATGACCATCCAGATGCAGAAAAATTAAATTCCCTGCGCCGGCTCATCGAAATCATGGGCGTCAATATTCAGATTCCGAAAGACCCGGAACCAAAAGACATCCAGAAACTGCTGGAAACCGTCAAAGGGGAAGACATCGAAGCGGTGGTGCAGGTGATGACTTTGCGCAGCTTGCCACAGGCTTGCTACAGCACGGAAAACAGCGGCCATTTTGGCATTGCCAGTGAATGCTATACCCATTTCACCTCGCCGATTCGCCGCTATCCGGACCTGATGGTGCACCGCCTCATTCGACAGGCATTGTCCGATGAATTGAATAAAGCCCAGCTGAAACGGCAGACCGAATTCCTTCTGCGCGCCGCAGACCATTGCTCTGAAACAGAACAAAATGCCACCGACACCGAACGAGATGTGGACGATCTGAAGATGACCGAATACATGGTTCCTTTCGTAGGGGAACCGTTTGATGCCCATATCACCGGTATCACCCGGTTTGGCATTTTCGTGGGTCTGGACAACGGCGTCGAAGGGCTGATTCACATCGATTCTATGGATGATGATGAATACGTGTACCAGGAAGATACCATGACCATGAAAGGCCGCTTCTCCGGTACCACCTACGCCATGGGGATGCCAGTCCGCGTCACCTTGGTGAAAGCCGACAAAGAACGGAGAGAAGTGGATTTCATCATGGGTGAAATTCATTCCCCGCTGAACCTGGAAAAGAAAACAAGAAGCTCTTCCAAATCCCGTTCCCATTCCAAGAAGAGCCAGAAGAAAAATAAGAAGGGAAGGAAATAGTTGTTGCGTGTTGTTGGTTGATGGTTGTTGGGAAACTAACAACTAACAACCAACAACTAACAACTGATAGATATGACAAAAGAAAAAACGGTGCCGCCGATTGCTGCCAATCGGCAGGCCTATCATAATTATTTCATCCACGATACCTACGAGTGCGGCATCGCCTTGACTGGTACGGAGGTGAAATCCATTCGCGCCGGGAAGGCGAACCTCCGAGATAGCTTTGCCCGTATCAAAGATGGGGAAGTCTTTCTGTGGAACGCCCATATCAGTCCCTATGAACAGGGAAATATTTTCAACCACGACCCGCTGCGGACTCGGAAACTGCTTTTGCACAAAAAGGAAATCATGAAAATTGAAATGCAGCTGAAGACCAAAGGATATACCTTGGTGCCGCTGAAAATGTATTTCCGTCATGGCAAAGTGAAAGTGGAAATTGGCGTGGCAACAGGCAAGAAATTGTACGACAAGCGGCAGGATATGGCCGCCAAAGCTGCCAAACGAGATTTGGACCGACGGATCAAAGAACAGCGGTATGACTAATTGGTGACTGGTGACTAGTGACTGGTGACTAGGAAATTTCCCAGTCACTAGTCACCAGTCACCAGTCTACCAAATACATAGGCAGTAGAAATTTATTATATGGGAGAATACCATGGAACATAAAGAAGAAAAGAAAGTAAAAAAAGATTTTCATAAGAAAGGCAATTTCCGGGGAAAGAAATTTGATCACAAAGGAAAGGGCTTTTCTAAAGGCAAGCCGGATTTCAAGAAAAGAAAACTGGCACCTGGTGTTGAATTTGTGGACCGCGAACTGGGTGTGGGCATCGTGAGAAAGCTCACTGACGAAGGCGTCGTGGTGGCTTTTGGTGATGTAGAAAAATTGATTCCTAAGAAGAAACGGGAATTCAAAAAAGACGGATTCCGGAAAGATAAAAAATTCGCTGGTAAAAAAGAATCCTTCCAGGCAGCGAAGCCGATGGACAAGAAAGTGTTCACTTTCGATGTAGAAGAAGCACCGGCCAAAGCCAAGCCAGCAGGCAAACGAGAAGTCACCGTCGGATTGGCCGTGGTGGATGATGTACTGGGCAAGGGCGTGGTGAGCCGTATCACCGAAAGAGCCACCTATGTGACCTATGAAGCCACCGGCGAAAACGTGATGTACCCCAGAGGACTGACGGCGAAACTGCTGCAGTCCGCGTTCCCGAAGGCCAAAAAGGAAAAGAAAGAAGAACTGCCAAAAGCCAAAGGCCGCACCTACACCGTGCCGGAAGCACCGAAACGGGCAGCGAAGAAAGTAGAAATCCGCCCGGTGAAAGAAACCCATCGCGGCAATACCCACTACTTTGAACTGGGCGTAGGCACACCTGTCCATTCCAACGTATACGGCAAAGGAGTGATCATCGACATCGCCAAAGGCCACTTGACCGTGGACTTCGGCAATGTAGAAAAAGAATTTATCTATCCAAGAGCCTTTGCTGAAGGAGAAATTGAAGTCATTGTAGAAGAATAATGATAACATCGAAAAGCAGGAAGACCATGAGAGAAATCGTGGGATTCCTGCTTTTTTATTTTGGGGAAACGGAGGCAGTTAGGAATGAGGAATGAGGAATGGTGGTGGCGGCGCATAAAAATTATGAAGCGCTGCGAGTTAAAAAGGGATTAGGGATTGGTAGCTAGGGATTAGGTCCTTCGCATGTGCCTCTGGCCTTATCCGTCATTTCGACCGGTCGTATTTGTGCTTGATGGTATAGAAGAAATGAAACGGGATGTGTAGGAGAGTGGAGAAATCTCGCAGCACTAGCGGGAAGGGCGAACGGAAACATACCATTACGGCTTATCCAACAAAGCAATGCAGCTCGTTAGAGCTGCCCCCTCTTGTGTTCTCCCCCAAAGGGGGAGATGACTCGATGATTCCGCTTTTTCTCAATGTTGCATAGTGGCTGCTTATAGTTCTAATAAAAAATTTAGAAATTTCATGTTGTGATTTTGATGCACTTCTGCAATATAAATATATAGAAAGGCAGTGAGAAGTTAGAAGTGAAAAGTTAGAAATGAAGGTGGCGGCGCATAAAATTTGGAAGCGCCGCGAGTATGAATAGGTGACTGGTGGACTCGTGACTGGTGACTAGGGGTTGTTGGTTTACGTGCCGAGCTCTTTGGTGACAACTTGCCGAGGCGAAAGAGGCATTGGTTTATGGGTTAAGGTTTTCATGCTAAC
>DBLC01000108.1:0-162 GCA_002297935.1 Dialister sp. UBA734 | reverse complement strand
CTGAGTATATGCAGTGAAATTTTGGAAATCAAATGCATAGAAATACGAGCTATCCTGCAAATACCTTTGCACTCATTGTTGGTGGTTGTTGGTTGTTAGTTGTTTGGAGCCAGACAACCAACAACTAACAACCAACAACAATCGCTCATTTAGTTCCTTACT
>DBLC01000046.1:35295-35427 GCA_002297935.1 Dialister sp. UBA734 | reverse complement strand
CTGGTGACTCGTGACTGGGAAGCCATTCATCATCGATCATTGACCGGTTTGTGAGAATAGGCGGATATGATTCTCACACCATATCCTATCCTGACGTCAGGTCGAGGGAGTGAAGTCTATAAAAGAGATATT
>DBLC01000046.1:19777-35217 GCA_002297935.1 Dialister sp. UBA734 | reverse complement strand
CTACTCTTTCAGGCCTGGACTTCATGTCCCTCTATATATTAAAACGGAAAATTGAGGGAAAAAACGAACATTCTCACGTTAGATTTTGATTAATTTTAGTTCGACAGTGGAAAGTAGGCTGTTTTCAGCTAGCAATTTGCAGTGATCGGCTGCTTACTGCTCACTGTGAGCGGCTTACTTCTCACTTATCCCTCTATCTATATAATCAAAAATTTTACGCAAAAAACGAACATTTTGAAGATTAGAATTTCATTATTTCAAATGTGTTGCTGGTTGTTAGTTGTCTGTTGTTAGGTTTATGCTCAAGATTCTTTTGATACAATCTGCACAAATGCACAGCGGCATGGGTTTAAGGTTTTGGGGGTTATGGGTTAGCAGTTAAACCTTAAACCTCAAACCCTAAACCAATGCCTCTTTCTTCTTAGCAGGTTATCACACAAAAGGGCCCGGCAGGTAACCCCAACAACTGACAGCAAACAACCATCAACATTTTCCCTCTATCTATATAAACGAAATAGCCCCCTCAAAAAACAACCTATTGCTGTTAGAAATTCATTAAATTTATTTCTGTGGTGTCAGTAACGATGAAGGGTAGTCCTTCGGACAGGTTATGATTCTACTGATTTCATAGGAGTTACAAATAGAAAACACCGCTACCCTCTTGGTTATAAGGGTTATTTTATTTCCTATAACCCTTTTTAACCTTGTCGGTAGCGGTATTCTTCCTTTATTACACAAATGAAATCTGCAAAATCATAACCTTGTCGCTAATGGTGCTTCTTCTTTGTTACGCAAATGAAATCTACAGAATCATAACCTTATCGCTTCTCACATAAATTGTCACAAAGAAATTACCCTAAGAATCCCCTCGTTTTTTGTGCTTCTACAACGCGAGACAGGGCCAGCATGTAAGCCGCCAGACGATAGGTGACATAATATTTCTCTTTCAGGGCATACACATCTTCATAGGCCTGACGCATTTTCTTTTGCAGCCGTTCATTGTATTCTTCTTCAGTCCAGTAGTAGCCTGTGCGGTTCTGTACCCATTCGAAATAGGAACCTACCACGCCGCCGACGTTGCTCATCACGTCAGGCAGCACTTCGATGCCCTGTTTTTCAAAGTACCCGTCGGCCTCTTCTGTGGTCGGACCGTTGGCCCCTTCGAGAATCAGATGGGCTTTCACTTTGCCCATGGTATTTTCATTGAGCTGGTTTTCCATGGCTGCCACAAAAATCACATCCACGTCCTGACTAAAGAGCTGGTCATCGGGAATCATGGTGGCCCCTTCTTCGGTGTACCCCTTCAGCGAACGGCCATGGCTATTGGCATACACATACATGGCTTCGATATCCAGGCCCTTTGGATTGTGCCAAGTGCCATTGATGTCTCCAATGGTGGTAATTTTCACGCCTTTCTGATGCATCAGCAGAGAACCTACGGAGCCTACATTGCCAAAGCCCTGTACCACCATGGTGAGATCCTTCATCTCTTTGTGGTTCTTTTCGCACCAAGTTTCCAAGGTAAATAAAAGCCCGCGGCCGGTGGCTTCATTTCTTCCCAAAGAACCGCCGGTAGTGAGCGGTTTCCCTGTAACCACGGCTGGCTGCCATTTGCCGGAAATCGCCGCATATTCATCGGCAATCCAAGCCATAATCTGCCCATTGGTATTTACATCCGGCGCCGGCACGTCCTGGTCTGGTCCGATGATGGGATAAATTTTCCGGATATACCCGCGAGTCAGTCTCTGTAGTTCCCGCTGAGACAGCTTGTGAGGATCCACTTTGATGCCCCCTTTGGCACCGCCGTAGGGAATATTTCCAATGGCATTTTTGATGGTCATCCAAGCTGCCAGGGCTTTCACTTCGTTTTCATCGGACTGGGAATGGAAACGAATGCCCCCTTTGGCTGCCCCACGGGCGGTGGAATGCTGCACCCGGTAGCCGGAGAATACTTCCACATGACCATCATCCATCTGAATCGGAATGCTTACGGTCAATTCTCTTTCAGGATACCGGACGAATTCGTAATCGTTTTTCGTATATCCCAAGACCTCTGCCGCTTTGTCGAGAACGTGAAGCATATTTTCATACGGATTGTAATTTGCCATTTGCTAGCCTCCTGTTTGAAATAATCTAGTGACTGGTGACTGGTGACTAGGGACTGGTGACTGGAAAATTGGATGATATCGCTGGCGTCACAGCTTCTAGCTGTTAGCTTTTAGCTGCTAGCCGACTAGTGGTCAGAAGCCAGTCGCTAATAGCGGTGAGACTAGCGATATTGTCGACTTTCCTAGTCACTAGTCACCAGTCACGAGTCACTAATTACCATTTACTTCCCTACTATAGCACGTTTGCAGTCGATTGAGAACCTGTAGTCATTCATGTATGCATATTCAGCATAGTAAAGTAGGTTGTTATCAAAAAGGAAGATAGGTAAGCAAAGGAGATGAATCCGCTGTTGCTAAAAAGTGCGTAGTGAGTAGTGCGAAGTGCGTAATGGTGGAAGGGGCGCGCAATTCATAAAGCGCCCCAATACCCCTTACTATAAAAAGGGATTAGTATCTAGGCCCTAGGGATTAGGAAATAGACAATAATTCCTGCAGTGTCGCAACGTCCAGCAACTAGCCGGCTAGCAGCCAGAAGCTAGAAGCTGTGACACTAGGGAAATCAAGAATCGTCCAGTCACGAGTCACCAGTCCACCAGTCACCAATTACCAACCAAAAAGCGGCAAACGATTCCAACGATCGCTTACCGCTTTTACAAGAGTTATTCTTTTTTCAGTCCCCCATGGAGTTTCATTTTTCTAGCACGGCAGGCCGGGCAGTCTCCGTCTCCAGAGCCTCCGCAGCATCCGCCGCCTCCAATGGTGGCACGATAGATATGACGGCATGCCAGGACAAATAAAATGGCCACGACTGCCACCACGGCATATACAGCGAAATTCATTTGATTTCTCCTTTCCGTCACCTTATGGGTAGCTGGTGACTGGTGACTAGTGACTGGAAATATATGAGACTTCGCTAGTGTCACAGCTGTTAGCTACTAGCTTCTAGCAACTAGCCGACTAGCAGCCAGTAGCTAACAGCTAGAAGCTATGTCACTAGCGATAGAATCGTATTTCCCAGTCACTAGTCACCAGTCTACCAGTCACCAATTATGCCTTCGCCTGTGCGCCTTCCGGAATTTCATCTTTTGTCTTTGGCATTGGACGGCAGATGAAGTACAGAGCCAGGAGGCAAATAACAATCGCAATGCCCTGACCGAGGCCAAATGCAGCATCATAGAAGAGCCAGCTGCCCAGATGGTAAGCCACGAATGCCATACCATAACCAAGCATCACCTGGAAACCGATAGCCAGAGCAGCCCATTTCTTTTCGCCCATTTCGCGAATGGTAGTAGCAATAGCAACGACGCAAGGTGGGTCGAACAAGTTCAGAATCATGAAAGAGAAGGCAGCAATAGGAGTGAACATGTTAGCAATGCCAGCCATGATTTCTTCGTCTTCTGCTTCTGCAGCTACACCATTCAATACAGCCAGTGTACTCATAGCATTTTCTTTTGCCATTTCAGCAGAAATAACAGCTACGGCACCTTTCCAGTCGCCCAGTCCCAAAGGAGCAAAGATCCAAGCGATGGCATGACCGAAAGCAGCGAGCATGGAATCTTCAATATCATCGACCATTTCCAAATCAGCGCCGAAGGAAGAGAAGAACCAGATGATCACGCACACAGCGAAAATGATGGTACCGGCTTTGATAATGAAGCCTCTGGCTCTTTCCCACATATGAATCAGTACGCCCTTCATGGACGGGAAGTGGTATGCTGGCAGTTCCATAACGAATGGAGCCGGGTCACCAGCGAAGGCACCGGTCTTTTTCAGTGCGATACCAGCCAGTACGATGACGGCGATACCCAGGAAATACATAGCCGGTGCCATAAAAATGGAATCCGGGAAGAACGTAGATGTAATCATGGAAATAATGACCGCTTTGGCAGAGCATGGGATGAAAGTACAAAGCATGATGGTCATTCGACGATCCCGCTGGTCTTCAATGGTACGGGTTGCCATGACAGCCGGTACACCGCAGCCGCTGCCTACCAGAATCGGAATAAAGGATTTACCAGACAGACCGAATTTACGGAAAATACGGTCCATGATGAATGCTACACGAGCCATGTAGCCGGAATCTTCCAAGAGAGACAGGAAGAAGAAAATCAGAAGAATCTGTGGTACGAAGCCAAGGACAGTGCCTACGCCGCCAATGATGCCATCAACCACCAAGCTGGACAGCCAATCTGGTGCTTCGATATCTTCCATAAAGCCCGTAGCCGCATCATTGACAATTTCACCGAAGAATTCATCATTGACCCAGTCGGTAGCCCAGCCGCCTACAGTGGTCACAGAAATGAAATATACCAACGTCATGATGATGAAGAAAATCGGAAGAGCCAACACACGGTTGGTGACGATGTGGTCGATCTTGTCAGACATGGTCATAGAACCGGGCTGCTGTTTCTTCTTCATCACGTTGCCAATGATTTTGGCAATATAACCATAGCGCTGGTTGATGATAATAGATTCTGCATCATCATCCAATTCATCTTCGCAATCTTTGATATGTCCTTCCAGATGGGAAACCACTTTCGGTTCCAGCTGGAGAGCTGCGGTAGCATCCTGATCTCTTTCAAAGACTTTAATGGCATACCAACGAACGAACTGTTCTTCCACTTTATCAGAAATGGATTCTTCAATGTGCGCAATGGCATGTTCTACGCTGCCAGTGAAGACAGAAGGAAGGCGAACCTGCCGCTTTTCCTTGGCCGCTGCCAGGGCTCTTTCTGCTGCTTCCTTGCAACCTTTGCCCTGGAGAGCGGAAATTTCTACCACTTCGCAGCCCAGTTCTTCGCCCAACTTCTTGGTATCGATCACATCGCCATTTTTCTTGACCAAGTCCATCATATTGATGGCCAGGACCACCGGCAAACCAATTTCAATCAACTGGGTGGTGAGATACAAGTTTCTTTCCAAGTTGGTTCCATCGATGATGTTCAGAATGGCATCTGGCTGTTCATTGACCAAGTAATTTCTGGCTACCTTTTCTTCCAATGTATAAGGAGAAAGGGAATAAATACCCGGTAAATCCTGAATGATCACATCTTTGTGGCCCTTCAGAATCCCATCCTTCTTTTCTACCGTAACACCAGGCCAGTTCCCTACATACTGGGAGCTGCCGGTCAATTCGTTAAACAAAGTTGTCTTCCCGCAGTTCGGGTTGCCCGCTAGGGCGATTCGTATTGACATGTATCTTCTCCTCTTTCTTTGAAAGAGTGGCTCGTGACTGGTGACTGGTGACTAGGAAATTCCCCAGTCACCAGTCACCAGTCTACCAGTCACCAAAATCACTTGTATTATTTAAGGAAACGCTGATTTAATCAAAGAGTCTGAAATTATATGAATTTTTATCCAAAGCATCGTCAAGAAAATCCTTAAATAGCTCGCTATTCGCGGATTTCCTTTCCTCGCTTTGAATAAAAATTCAAGAATAATTCCAAACCATGATTAAATCAGTGTTTCCTTAATGAATTGGCTACCAGTAGCAGTCAATTATTCCACTTCGATCGCTTCAGCTTCATCCTTGCGGATAGACAATTCATACCCACGAACAGTGAGTTCAATCGGATCTCCCAGGGGTGCTACTTTGCGTACATATACTTCAGCACCTTTGGTGATTCCCATATCCATGATACGACGGCGGGTCGGGCCGTTCCCAGAAATTTTCTTGACCTTCGCGGTAGCCCCAACGGCCACTTCTCTTAATGTCATTTCTTCTCTCCTTTAAATGATTTGTTGCTTGTTGTTGGTTGTTAGTTGTTGGTTGCTTACTTTACAAACAACCAACAACTAACAACCAACAACAAATTGTTTAAAAGAAAATTCGCTCTGCCATAGAACGATCTAAGGCAACACGGCTTCCCTTGACTTGCACAATGAGATTACCGCCCATCTGACTGATAATCAAAACTTCTGCATCCACCACAAAGCCCAAGTCGGCCAGATGCTGCCGGGTTTCATCTTTTCCAGAAATACGGCAAATCGTCACCTTATCGCCAGCCTTAGCAAAAATCAGAGGCATCATAGGTTTCACCTCACCTCCCCTTCATTGATAACGAATCTCGTTATTTGCGAAAATATTATAATATCCCATTAAGTTTTTAGTCAATAATCCAAAATATTTTTATTAATTTCACCATCCGATTATTTTTATATATACTTCCCAATTATTAGGAAGTATGTAAAACTATATAATTTGTTATCTTAAACTTTTGCGTGCAAGTATGCTAAATTTATGTGATTAGATGCACAAGATGTAAAGGTTCTGGTGTGGTTGATTTCGATGGATTCACATCTCACACTTTCCGCTGTACTAAGGTTCTGGTGGCATGATTTCAATTGACTCTCATCTCACACTTTCCGCTATGCTAAGGTTCTATCAAGCGTAAAAAAGCATGGATAAGATTTTATCTCATCCATGCTTCTTGTTTTATATGATCTACAATTAGAACCTTTAAAGTGCACACTTCATCTCCATGTGCACCAATCCGTCCCACCGCTACAGAACCTTTACGTACACATCTCGTCTCCATGTACACCAATCCGCCCCATCGTTACAGAACCTTTTTATACAAGCAGAATCGATGCGGAATCTTCCCTTCCCCTTCGACCGATTCCACCAGTTTCCATTCCGCCGGATCGAAGGGAGGAAAATAGGCATCTCCTTCGTAGTCTTTTTCAATTTCGGTAATGTACATGGTGTCCGCAAAAGGAAGCAGTTCCTTGTACATGTGCTCGCCGCCGATGATGAAGTTTTCTCCCTCTGGCAGTGCTGCCAAAAGGTCTTTCACTGTATGAAACAGAAGCACTCCTTCCGGTGCTTTGTAATTGGTATTTCCTGTCAATACATAATGCCCCCGGCCGGGAAGGACCTTCGGAAGGCTTTCAAAGGTTTTCCGTCCCATGATAATGGGATGGCCTATGGTGAGGGCTTTGAACCGTTTCAAATCGTCCGGCAGATGCCAGATGAGCTGGTTGTCTTTGCCGATCACATTGTTTTTCGCCTTCGCAACGATGAGAGAGAGACTCATACGGACACCTCCATGGCAATTTTATCGTGATGTTTGTAATCCACCAGCTGGATATCTTCCGGCTGGAAGTCGTAGAAATTTTTGATTTCCGGGTTGAGTACCAGTTTCGGTGCCTCATACGCTTCTGGCAACCGGGAAAGCTGCAATTTCAGCTGTTCCACATGGTTTTCATAAATGTGAGCATTGTTGATCACATGGGTAAATAGACCCGGACGGAGTCCGCTCACCTGGGCAATCATGCAAACCAGCGCCGCATATTGCGCCATGTTGAAGGGAACCCCCAGTCCCATGTCGCCGCTCCGCTGTACTAGCATGCAGTTCAAGCGGCCATCGTCAGACACATCCCACATGGTAAGGAACGCGCAGGGGTAGAGAGCCATATCAGGAAGGTCTTTCACATTCCACAGGTCCACCACCATACGCCGGCTCTGGGGATCTTTCTTGAGAGTGTCCAACAGAGTATCTACCTGATGATATTTCCCCAACTGATACCCATAGGCCTTGCCAATGGTGCCGTCCTCTCGCATCCATTCATCCCACACATGGCAATTCCATTGCTGCAGAAGCCGCACATCATTGGACTGCTTCTGCCAAATCCAAAGAATTTCCTTCACTGCCGTTTTGAATGCCACAAACTTGGTGGTCAAAATAGGAAATTCCTTTTCCAAATCAAACTGCATGATCTGGTGCGGCAATTTATACGCCGGCATCCCGGTCCGATTCTGCCCCAATGCGCTCTGGGACAGAATTTTTTCTACGATTCCCAAGTACTCTTTATCAGCTAAACTCATATTTTACTCCTTACATTTATATTCACTATCAAGAAATCTTATATGCGTGAGAAAAGGTTATGATTCTGCCAATTTCTTTTGCGAAACATTTCCTGCTTTCACAAGTGGCAAGGTTATAAGGGTTATAAAAGGTTATGGGAATACCGTTTTTGGCATAACCCTTTATAACCTCTTTATAACCCCGTCGCTCACGGTTCTTATTCCATGTGAGACAGAGCAGTCAGCAGAATAATAACCTTTTCATCCACCGTTTCACGTGAAACATGAGGCTAACTCATCTTATAAAAAGGGGTATTGGGGGCACTTTATGAATTGTGTGCCCCCTTCCACCACTTCTAACTCCTCACTCCTCACTTCTCACTGCATTTATCTGTTCATTTCCTGGAAGTTTTTCAGTGCTTTGGCAAATTCTGGTCGCCACAGTTCCGGCGCCAGGGATATGTCTTCTGCCCTTCCTTGAGATAAGGTTTGCAAGGCTTCATCGGACAATATATTATCTGCGGTGGTATTGGTCCGACGAGCCAGTCGATTTCTCACCCGATCAAGGAAAATATATCGTTCTTTGGCAAATGGTTCCTCCGCCGGTTGTTTCGGTATTTCTTTGGCCTGGGCGGGAAGGACTTGTTCGCCCTTTTGCAGCACCTGCAGGAAGGCTTCGCCAAAGTCATCGGCTTTCTTTGGTCCAATGCCTTTGATGCGCATCAGTTCCGTCCGATTTCTAGGCCGCCGGAGCACCATGGTTTCTAACTGTTCGTCGGTCAGAATCCGGTTCCGTTTCACTCCGCGGCGAATAGCTAGGTAATCTCGGTATTGCTTCAGCCACCCCAGCATTTTTTCATCCAGATTTTCTTCCTGAACTTCCGGTTCTGCCTCTTGTTTCTCTACGCAAATCGCCAGGAAGCGAGCACCATATTTCTGTAATTTGAAGGCCCCAATGCCATGCACTTTCCCCATGGCTTCCAAATCCTGGGGCTGCTGGGACGCCATATCTTCCAATGTGGCGTCGGAAAAAATAACAAACGGCGGCACGTGCTCTTCTTGGGCAATCTGACTGCGCAGCTGCCTGAGCCGTTCGTAGAGAGACGTGGTCCGGATGGCCGGTCCGCCCAAATGGCGATCCACAGCCGCATCGGCCATGACTTCTTCGGCCCCAAAGGCGAGGCCATAGACTTCCCGTTTCCCGGCCAATACTTCCCTGGCTTTATCGGTCAGTTTCAAAATGGGATAGGGCGCCCCTTCGCGAATCAAATATCCATCGGCCACATAGCTATTGAGGGCACTTTTGATGTGCTGCAGTTTTTCAAAGGACAATTTTCCATATGTAGGGGCGGTAGTAAGATTTCTAGCCACCACCATTTTGGAATGGCTGCCTTTCAGCACTTCCGCAATGACCGACGCACCAAACCGTTCCTGTAAGGTCTGCACGGTACGGAAAATCAACGTGGCTACGTCAGTCACTTTCACCCGGCCGGCGGTGCTTTCACAATTGCCGCAATGGCCGCACGGTTCTTTCACCTTTTCGCCGAAGTAAGCCAATATATAGTTCCGAAGACAGGACGTGGTCTGACAATAATCCACCATACCGTTGAGGCGATTATAATCCATCATGCGCTGCTCATCTGACTGGTTGCCCTGTTCGATCAAATACCGCTGAATCCCTGCATCCTGCCCGCTGTACAGGAGAATACATTCCGCCTTGGCCCCATCACGACCGGCACGGCCCGCTTCCTGGTAGTAAGACTCCAGACATTTCGGCATCTGGTAATGAATGACATAGCGGACATTGCTCTTATCAATGCCCATGCCAAATGCATTGGTAGCCACCATAACCGGCGTGCGGTCGAAGGAAAATTCTTCCTGGGCTTCTCTTCGCTGCCAATCTTCCATGCCCGCATGATACCGGCCCGCTTTCACCCCGGCCCGGCAGAGCATGTCCCACACTTCATCGACAGCCTTGCGAGTGGCACAATAAATGATGCCGCTTTCTTTCCGATGGGATTTCACATACCGAAGAATGAAATCTTCTCGATTGGCTCCTTGAATCACCCGGAACGATAAATTTGGCCGATCCAAGCCAGTCCGGAACACCTGTGCATGGGTCAGTCCCAGACTTTCTTTCATGTCCTGCTCCACCAGAGGCGTGGCAGTGGCCGTGAAAGCGGTCACCAAAGGCTTCACTGGAAGCGAATCGACGAAATTTTTGATTTTGCGGTATGAAGGACGGAAATCATGGCCCCATTGGGACACGCAGTGGGCTTCATCCACCACCAGCATGGACAGCGGCACTTTGGATAAGCACTGGGTAAAATAGGACGGTTCTAGTTTTTCCGGTGCCATGTACAGCAATTTAATCCGCCCGCGATATAAATTACGAAGCCGTTCGATGGATTCCCCATAAGGCACCGTGCTATTCACATAGGACGCTGGAATGCCCTGCTCATTCAGGGCTTCCACCTGGTCTTTCATCAAAGAAATCAAAGGAGAAATAATCACCGTGCCATGAGGAAACAGTAACGCAGGAATTTGAAAACAAATCGATTTCCCCGCCCCCGTAGGCATGATGGCCAACACATCTTTCCCCGATACGATGGCTGAAATCACACTTTCCTGTACCGGCCGGAACGATTCATAGCCAAAATATTTCTTCAGCACTTCCCGTGGCCCCATGATGCATCTCCTCTCTTTTATCGAATCATATCGTTTCATATTATAACATAACACTATAGGTTATTGTTCTGCTGATTACTTCTGTAAAACAATTTCTGCTATCGCAAGAGGCAAGGTTATACGGGTTATAAAAGGTTATGGGAATACCGTTCTCGCATAACCCTTTTATAACCTTTTTTACCCCTGTCACTCCCGGATATTGTTCTATGTTAGAAATAGCAGCCAGCAAAATATTAACCTTTATAATCTTCGTTTCACGAGAAACATCATAACAAAGGTTATTATTCTGCTGCATACGATTTCTAACATAGAATAATAAACGTGAGTGACAGGGTTAAAAAGGTTATAAAAGGTTATGCGAGAACGGGATTCCCATAACCTTTTATAACCCTTATAACCTTATCACTTGCGATAGCAGGAAATGTTTCGCAAAAGAAATCAGCAGAATAATAACCTTTAATATGAAGTTTCACGTGAAACATGACACCCATCCATTCCTCTCTATTATATATTTACACATTTATATATTTCCTTTTTAAGCGAAATATAGTAAAGTAATAGGTGAGAACTGATTCTATTTTATTTTAATTCACTATGGGAGGCGTACTATGAATTTATTATTTACCACCCTGGTTGTCGTGTGGGCGGCCTGGCTGATTTTGAAGAAATACAAAGCCCAGACGGTTCTTTTCCTGGCTGGTGCCATTTTACTGGCCGGTTCGATGATCATGAACTGGGGCACCATTCTCCCCGCCGGAAAAAGTACGGGCATGTGGAGTTTCGATATTTTCGAACTCATTAGAAATCTGTTTTCCAACCGCGTAGCTGGCCTGGGCATGAACATCATGGCTGTCGGCGGCTTTGCGCGCTACATGGATAAAATCGGTGCCAGCAATGCTCTGGTGAGTCTCACCATCCGTCCTTTGATGCTGCTCAAGTCGCCTTACATCGTCATGAGCGCCTGCTGGGTTCTGGGCATGTTCCTGGGACTGGCCATCAATAGTGCCTCCGGCTTGGCTATGCTGCTTATGGTGACCATGTTCCCCATTTTGGTAGCACTTGGTGTATCTCGTATTTCTGCTACCGCTGCCATTGCCACCACGCTCTGCCTGGACTGGAGCCCTGCCGATACGGGCACCATCTTTGCCGCTGAAATTGCTGGCTTTGACCCCGTGGTCTACTGGCACACCTTTCAGATTCCAATCGCTTGCCTGGTCATCCCTTGCGTAGCCATTGCCCATTATTTCACCCAGAAAATCATGGATAAACGGGACGGTCACGTGGTGCAGGCTCTGAACCCCGATGATGTGCACATCAATGCGGACACAGAAGATGAAAAGAAAGCACTGGAAAATCATCCGCCAAAAATCTACGCTATTCTGCCGGTGATTCCACTGGCTCTGATTTTGATTTTCTCCCCATTATGCATCACCACCGCCAAAGTAAATATCGTCATGGCGATGTTCATCGGTACCACCATCGGCATGATTGCCCAGGCAATCCGTACTAGAAATATCAAAGAAACCTTTGCAGAATTGCAGATTTTCTTCGATGGCATGGGCCGTCAGCTGTCCAACGTTATTACCATCATCATCGCCGGTGAATTTTTCGCCAAAGGCTTAACCTCTACCGGTTCTATCGATGCCATGATTCAAGGGGCCCAGACCACCGGCTTCGGCGGCAACGGACTCACTTTGGTCATGATTGGTATCATCGCCGTATGCGCTGTCATCATGGGCAGCGGCAACGCGCCGTTCTTTGCTTTTGCCAACCTGGTTCCGGAAATTGCTGCGAAAACAGGCATTGCGGCTTCTTTCATGATTCTGCCGATGCACCTCATCGCCAGCTCCGCCAGAGCCATCTCTCCAATCACCGGCGTCATCATCGTAGCCAGCGGCATGGCCGGCATCAGCCCCTTCGACCTGGTGAAACGGACCGCCATTCCTATGATCGTATCCTGCCTCCTCATCGTTATTGGGGATTTTGTAATATTCGGGTAGCTAGTAGCTAGTCACTAGTCACCCATCATCATAATGAAAGGATTGACAACATCTATGAATAAAGAACACCTCATCAATGAATTTAAAGAATTAGTTTCTATCGAAGTCCATTCCCGTCAGGAACGGGCCATTGCGGATGTATTGAAGAAGAAATTGGAAGACTTGGGCCTCACCGTCACAGAAGATACAGCCGGACAGGTGCTGGGTGGTAACACCGGCAATGTGTATGCGGTGCTGCCAGGTGACCCGTCCAAAGAAGCGGTGCTTTTCTCTGCCCATATGGACCGGGTCGGAAATCATGGTCATATCCAGCCCATCGTGAAAGAAGAGGACGGCATCATCACCTCCGATGGCACGTCCATCTTGGCTGGCGATGACATCGGCGGCATATCTGCCATCTTGGCTATGCTCCGGGAAGTAAAGGAACAGCAAATTCCCCATGGTCCCATCGAAGTGGCTTTTTCCATTTGCGAAGAAACCGGCGTAGAAGGTTCTGCGCAGTATGATTTCTCCCAGTTCCAATCCAAGAGCTGCTTTGTATACGATGCATCAGGTAAAGCGGGCACCATCGTTCTGGCGGCGCCCAGCAAAGGCCGCGTCACCTTAACCGTTCACGGCATCACTGCCCATGCAGGCAATGAACCGGAAAAAGGATTGAACGCCCTCAAAGTGGCAGCGGATCTGATCATGCATCTCCCCGATGGCCGTCTCTCCCCATTGTCCACGGCCAACTTCTCCATCATCGAAGCCGGCAGTGCCACCAATGTGGTATGCGACAAGGTCACCATCACAGGAGAACAACGCAGCCGAGATGCGAAGGAATATGCTACCATTTCCGAAGACATCCAGAAGGCAGCGGATTTGATTTCTAAGAAATACAACACCCCCATCGAAGTCAACCTGCACACTTTGTATCACGCCTTTTGCCTGGAAGAAACCGCCCGTCCCTGCCTGTTAGCCAAAGAAGCCGCCGAAGCCATTGGCCTGACCCCGTTCTTCAAACAAGGCGGTGGCGGCATGGACGCCAACCACTTCAACGAACACGGCATCGCCGCCGTAGGCATTGGCACCGGCAACTTCAAATGCCACACCAACGCGGAATACCAGGTCATTGATGATTTGGTGAAATGTGCGGAGCAAGCGGTAGAGATCGTGCGAAAAGCATACGCTGCAAAAAATGCGTAATGCGAAGTGCGTAGTGCGTAATGGTGGTGGCGGCGCATAAAATTTATAAAGCGCCGCAGAAAAATAGTAAATATGGCAAAATAGAAAAACGGTAGAGATATGTTTCAAGAAAAACATATCTCTACCGTTTTTATGGTGTTATTTCAATTATAAAAAGGGGTATTGGGGCGCTTCTTGAATTGTGCGCCCCTTCCATCATTACGCACTACGCACTACGCATTACGCATTCATTACCGTTTTCGATGGGGATGATACAACTGCCATCCAAAATGGATAGCGCAGAAGCGAAGAAGTACTACAATACCGAAAGCGGCCCAGGAGGCGTAGGAGAGGGGCATGGTATTTCTCAAGAAACAAAGAGCCAATCCGCCTGCTACGGAGGCAACGGCGTATACATCCATGTAAAGCACCACCGGCATTCGCCGTGCCATCATGTCTCGCAGCATACCACCGCCGACGGCGGTGATGAGGCCCAGCATGGTGGGCAGCAGGTAGTGGTACGAATCAGGGAATTTGTAGAATGCCGTCAAGGCACCGGTCACGGTGAAGGAGGCCAAACCGACCGTATCGGAAATATTGTACATGAACACAATAAATCGCCGGCTCGATTTCGTCACCCGCCAGAAGGGATACAATGCGCTGATCAATAAGGCAGTTCCGATGGAAACCAACAGGCCGCTGGGACTTTGGAGAGCCATAGGTGGCGTGATACCGCACAGCACATCTCGCACCATCCCACCGCCTACACCGGTCATGACGGCCAGTACGGTGATACCAAAAATATCCATCCGCCGCGAAAGCCCCACCACGGCGCCGGAAAAAGCAAACGCCACCGTCCCCAGTATTTCATAAATCATCCAGGTGATACTCATATATATGCCCCAATTTTAATCAGTCAATAACATGCTAAAAGAAATAGAAAAAGGTGACTCGTAGACTAGTGACTGGTGACTGGGATTCCTACTAGTCACTAGTCACCAGTCACCTAAAAAATCAGGTGAATCAGCATATAGCACAGCGAGATGAATCCCTGCGACAACGGATTGATGATGCGATTCACCAGGCCGCTGAAGACGATCAGCATTAGGATGATAAAGCCGTAGCGAGCATTGAAGTTTTCAAATTTCCAGGACAGTTCGCCGGGAAGAAACATGCTGACGATTTTCGAACCGTCCAGTGGTGGCACCGGAATGAGATTGAAGAACGCGAACCACACATTGTACATCATAATCCACTGCAGCAGCAAGTACCCGCCTTGCCCCAGCATCCCCACGCGGCCCAACACGGCCATCAAAAGAAGGGATAAGAAACAAAGAAATAGGTTCATCCCCGGTCCCGCAAAGGACACTTTCAGCACAGCACTTTTGTAATTTCTATAATATCGAGGATCAATCATGACCGGTTTCGCCCAGCCAAATCCGCAAATCACCAAAAGCAGGGTTCCCACCATATCCAAATGAGCCATAGGATTGATAGTAAGCCGTCCCTCCCTGGCAGGCGTAGGGTCCCCCAATGCATCGGACACCGCCGCATGGGCGTATTCGTGCATAGAAAGAGCAATCAAAAGCGCCGGCACACGGTACATGATGGTGCCGAGATCCAAAAAATCGAACATATCTAACTCCTTATAATAAAATGCGTAATGCGAAGTGC
>DBLC01000046.1:11344-19740 GCA_002297935.1 Dialister sp. UBA734 | reverse complement strand
AATGAAGGAAGGGGCGCACAATTCATATAGCGCTCCAATACCCTTTTTATCGGCGAGCATATAGAAATGGATACATAAGCAATTTAAAAAGTAGGTATAAGAGTAATTCGGTGTGCTCGCCGGCAACCATTACGCACTACGCATTACGCACTTCGCATTATTTTTTATTCGTCTACCGGATGCTGGCTGTGGATTTCTGCAGACACCGGATGGACCACCAGGTCGCCGAATTGCTGCAGGGCTTCGCCCAGAGCAGCCATGGACTCTTCACTGTCGAAATGGGCATCGATGAAGAAATGGTGTTCCCCATCCACTTCATAGCAATGGAGAATATGGAACTCCGTAGATTCTACGAAGTGCAGAAATGACGGTTTCGTTTCTTCCGTAGTGGTCAGTTCAAAAATTCCATGAATGGCATACCCAAAAACCGGGCAATTCACATTGACCGTATAGCGCTGTACGATGCCCAAATCCTGCAACCGTTCCAACCGATTCTTCGCTGCCTGGCTGGTCAGGTACACCCGCTTCCCCAATTCGGTCATAGAAATTCGACCATTCTTCCGCAGTTCAGAAATAATTTTTATATCCGTATCGTCTAATGATTTTGGTATCATAATGGCCTCGCTTCTCTCGCCTATTGCTATAAATAACAAATGTATAACCAATATTGGCTTTATTATACACTATCAGACTGTTACATGTTAGAGAAAATAAAGTCTATTTCCGATACAAGGTGCTAAGGGTTCTGAAGGTTCTGAGGGTTCTCGCTCCAGTGAAAATCAAACGATTTTTCGAAGCAAGAACCTTTTGAGAGCTGATACATCGCCATGTTTCACTAGCCACACCACCGTTACAGAACCTTTTGACATACACATCCTCTCCATGTTTCTCTATCCATGCCATCGCTACAGAACCTTTTGATACACGCATCCGCTCTATGTCCTCTAGCCATTCCATCGCTACAGAACCTTCAGATACACGCTCCATCTCCATGTTCCATCAGCCATGTCACCGTTGCAGAACCCCGATTCCTTCCTTGACCAATTTATAAAATTCGATTATACTTTTTAAGTATCAATTTAAACAGGAGCTATCTAAATGATGAATATTTCACTCAATATGTATCAAACCCTAGCCGCTGCGGTGGCCATCTTTTTTCTCGGGGGATTTTTGAAAAACCGCATTTCTTTTTTACAGAAATACTGCATCCCCGCTCCGGTCATCGGCGGCACCATTTTTTCCATTGTCAACTGCATTCTTTACACCCAAGGCATTTGGAATTATAGCCAGGACACGGTGATGCAGAATTGGTGTATGAACCTTTTCTTCACCAGTATCGGCTACATGGCCAGTCTACGTTTGGTTTGCCGCGGGGGCATCCTGGTTTTGAAAATGGCTGCCATGGTAGCCATTCTGATTACCATCCAGGATATAGTCGGTGTATCCATGGCGCATCTTTTCGGATTGAATCTTCTCATGGGCTTGGCGGATGGGTCCATTCCTTTGGTCGGTGGCCACGGCACCGCCGGTTCTTTCGGACCGGTCTTGGAAGAACTGGGACTCATGAATGGCACCACCATCGCCTTTGCGGCTGCCACCTTCGGTCTGGTCTCCGGCAGTCTCATCGGCGGCCCCATCGGGGAAATGCTGGTACGGAAATACCAGCTGGTTTCTCAGGAAGATGAAAAAATCCCCACCGAAGAAGCCGAAGAAGCTGCTCCAGAAAAACATAAAGTGAAAGATGCGGCTGCTCACTATCTGAACATGGACCACTTCATGTACGCCTTTGGTCAACTGCTTCTCGCCATGGGCCTGGGCACCTTGGTGAGTCAGTTCTTTACCAACATTGGCCTGGTCTTCCCAGGATACTTAGGCGGCATGATTGTAGCGGCTTTGATCCGAAATATAGCAGAAATGACCTACACCTACGGCATTTACCAAAAGGAATGTGAAGTGCTAGGCGGCATGTGCCTCAATATTTTCCTCTCCTGTGCTCTCATGAGTTTGAAACTGTGGCAGCTCTCTGCCCTGGCGATTCCGCTGGTTGTGACCTTGATCATTCAAGTGTCCATCATTGCTTTCTTTGCCTACTTCGTCATTTTCCGCGTCATGGGGAAAAACTACGAAGCGGCCGTCATGGCGTCCGGTACCTGCGGCTTCGGGCTAGGCGCTACGCCAAACGCGATTGCCAACATGAACGCCATGTGCGAACGCTACGGCTCTGCCCACACAGCCTACTTCGTCATCCCCCTCATCGGCGCCTTCGGTGTAGACTTCCTCAATGCGTCTATATTGATGGTGTTTATGAATTTATTGAAATAGCGATTCAATAACCTGTTACCTCACATGAGCCTTTTCCTTGTGTGGTAATAGGTTATTATTTTACTCATTTCATTGGTCTAACAACGAAATGATTCGGTAAGTAAAAGGTTAAAAGGGTTATAAAAGATTATGAGATTTACGGTAGTCTCATAACCCTTTATAACCCTTTTACTATGAAAATCGTTCTTTGTTAGATATCTGAAATCAGTAAAATAATAACCTTTTATGCTGACATCTAAATGAATAATGCCTCAAAAGGAATCATCACAAATCCGATTTTATTATCTCAGTCCAAAAACTCTAGCCAGAAAGCCTACGTGCTTTTCTCTTCTGGCCGAAGAAGCCCATTCTGCATTTTGGGATTCTGCTTTTTGCACTTTATATTCTTTATAGGAGCGATAGGCGTCCATATCTACCAGGAAGGTGCAGATCTGGCACTGCCGATACCGCTGTCGTAACATTCTTTCTTCTGTCGGTTCCGGAATCAGAAGTTCTTTCTCTTCCATTTCCAGTAAAGAAGCGGCCAAAGATTCTCGCGCCCGCTTCACCGCCTCATCCATATGCCGGCTCCGGGCTTCACATCCCATGATGTCCGGAAAGCTGACCGTAAAAACGCCGCTCTTGGGATCTTGAAAACAAATTGCGGGATAGAAATATTTCATCATTTCCCCCCTTCCTGCAGATACTGATCTCTCGCTATATAGTCATTGTTAGAAATATTCACATACAGTTATATTGTATACCATTTAGAACCATGTTTCCAGTGGAAATTAAAAAGAATGCGTAGTGCGAAGTGCGTAATGGTGGTAGCGGCGCATACAGTTTGGAAGCGCCGCAAAACATAATAAATATCGTAGAATAGAAAAACGGTAGAGACATGTTTCTAGGAAAAAACGTCTCTACCGTTTTATGGTGTTATTTCAATTATAAAAAGGGGTATTGGGGCGCTTCTTGAATTGTGCGCCCATTCCTTCATTACGCATTACGCACTCATAATCACAAATCGAGATTGGTTACATCCTTCGCATGTTCTTCAATGAACCGGCGGCGAGGTTCTACTTTGTCGCCCATGAGGATGGTGAAGAGACGGTCTGCTTCCACCGCATCGGTCAGTTCCACTTTCAGCATGACACGCTGTTCTGGATTCATAGTGGTATCCCAGAGCTGTTCTGGGTTCATTTCACCAAGCCCTTTGTAACGCTGGATGGCGCAGCCGTCACGGCCGATTTCATCGAGGAGGCGATTCTGTTCATCGTCATCATAGGTGTAGTATTTCTGACGGCCTTTGCGTACCTGGTACAGCGGCGGCTGGGCGATGAAGACGTGACCTTCGGTAACCAGTGGTTTCATATACCGATAGAAGAAAGTCAGAAGCAGGGTACGAATGTGAGCGCCATCCACATCGGCATCGGTCATGATGATAATTTTGTAGTAACGCAGTTTGGTGATATCAAAATCTTCGCCCACACCAGTGCCAAACGCAGTGATCATGGTACGGATAGCATCGGAATTGAGCACCCGGTCCAGACGGGCTTTTTCTACGTTCAGAATCTTACCACGCAGGGGAAGAATGGCCTGGTAACGACGGTCGCGGCCCGATTTAGCAGAACCACCAGCGGAGTCCCCTTCGACGATGTAGATTTCGGTCATCTTCGGGTCTTTTTCGGTGCAGTCTGCCAATTTGCCCGGCAAGCTGGATACCTCCAACGCATTTTTACGACGGGTCAGTTCGCGGGCACGGCGAGCGGCTTCACGAGCGCGGCTGGCGGTGATGCCTTTTTCAACGATAGCTTTCCCTTCGGAAGGATGTTCTTCCAAGTAGGTGCGAAGCCCTTCGGATACGATATTATCTACAATGCCTTTGACTTCCAGATTGCCCAACTTGGTCTTGGTCTGTCCTTCAAACTGCGGATTCGGCACTTTGACGGAAATAACGCAGGTCAGCCCTTCGCGAACATCATCGCCGGACAGGTTGGGATCGTTATTTTTCAAAATATTGTTCTTGCGGGCATAGTCATTGAGTACACGGGTAAGAGCACTGCGGAACCCAGCCAGGTGCATGCCCCCCTCGACGGTATTGATGTCGTTGACAAAGGTATACATATTTTCACTGTATCCCTGCTGGTACTGCATCGCAATGTCCACAATGACTTTATCTTTTTCGCCTTCAAAGGCAATGACCGCCGGATCCACCAGGTCTTTGCCTTCATTAAGGAACTGTACAAATTCAGTGATCCCGCCAGCATAGTGGAACTGTTCTTCATGGGTGGCCCCATCGCGATGGTCAGACAGGGTGATGGTGAGGCCTTTGTTCAGGAAAGCCAGTTCGCGCATACGGATTTTCAACGTATCGTAATCGAAATCGATGCCTTCTTTGAAGATTTCAATATCTGGTTTGAAAGTGACGGAAGTACCGGTTTCTTTGGTATTTCCATAGGTTCTCATATGTTCGGTCACTTCACCGCGAGCCAGTTTCATTTCATGGAAATGACCTTCTCTCTTGACGGTCACGGTGGTCCATTCAGACAGGGCATTGACTACGGAAATACCTACGCCGTGGAGCCCGCCGGAAATGGGGTACCCATCGCCGCCAAATTTACCGCCTGCATGAAGCACGGTCAGTACCACTTCCATGGCCGGTTTCCCCGTTTCATGCATGCCGGTCGGAATCCCGCGGCCATTATCGGTGACGGTGCAGCTGCCATCGTCGTTGAGCGTTACTTCGATGTGGGTGCAGTATCCAGCCAGCGCTTCATCGATACTGTTATCTACCACTTCGTAAACCAAATGGTGCAGCCCTCTGGCAGAGGTGGAACCGATGTACATCCCCGGACGAAGACGAACCGCTTCTAACCCTTCCAATACGCGTATATCTTTCGCACCATAATCGCTCTTGCCGTTTTCTTCTGCATGGTGCGCCTGGATTTCATGAATATCTTCAGACATGGATAACTCCTTACTCTAACTAAGTGACTGGTAGACTCGTGACTCGTGACTAGGAAAACATACCTCACTCACACTACCAGTAAAAATAATCTAACAATGGAAAGACACGCTGATACATCCCCATAGGGAAATATCTGCATGCCCATTTTTCTGATTCCTTAATTTTCCTATATATTATATACATATATATAGGCAACTCTATGATATGTTGCGTTTTAATTATATCATATTTGAGTATATATCGCATGGAAAATCTAAGGAAACATAGATGTATCATAACTCTTAATCTCACAAAGTATGATACAATGAAATAAATGACACATGTGATTAACTACTCACTCTATCACGAGTCACCAGTCACTAGTCACCAGCTACCATACAACTATGATGCACCAACGGTGCACCCAATTGATTATCATCGAGGAACTTCATGAAAAAATTTATATTCATTCTACTCATTTTAGCCGCCGCTGTGTATTGGGGATTTTCCGAAGGCGATGACCTGACAAAAAATGTATCTCACCCGCCGATCAAAGCGCACACGGTGCAAAATAAAAACACCCCTGCCACGCCAGCCAAAGAAGACACCAGCATTTTGTCAGACGTGACACAAACCGTAAGCACCTTGATTTCCGGTCTTTCTTCCTCAGAAACAACCGAAGGCAGTGTGGAAGTGAAACCACCAAAGGATACCACCACTCAGAGTCCATTGGCACAGAAAGAACAACTTCTGACCATGAAAGAAAAAGCGGACAATCTATTTCATTTCAAAGAAGCCCTGGAAAGTCGAGTACACCGGGAAAACTTCGTCCCCATTGACCAGATCCCGGACCTTTTGAAAAAAGGACTCATCGCCACGGAAGACCGCCGTTTCTATGAACACGGCGCCATCGACCTCATCGGCGTCGGTCGGGCAGCGTTCACCAATTACATGGCCGGCCAAACCATCGAAGGGGGCAGTACCATTGCCCAGCAGACAGTGAAAAATATATTTCTGTCCAACGAACGAACCATGACAAGAAAAGCAGAAGAACTGGCCCTGGCGGTGCAACTGGAACGCAATTACAGCAAAGACCAGATTCTGGAATTGTACCTGAATACCATTTACTTCGGTCACGGTGCTTACGGCCTCAAAGAAGCCAGCCACACCTACTTTGGCAAGGAACCAAAAGATTTGGACCTCTCCCAATGCGCCATGTTGGCCGGCCTTCCGCAAGCCCCATCCGCCTATGACCCCATCGACCATCCCAAAGAAGGTGCCAAACGAATGACCACCGTGCTGGCCCTCATGGCCGAACAAGGCGTCATCACTCCTGCCGAAGCAGCGAAAGCGGCGGCGGAATTGTGGCTGAAGTAGAGTGCGTAATGCGTAGTGCGTAATGCGTAATGAAGGTGGCGGCGCCTAAAATTAGATAGCGCCGCGAAATATAAAAAGGTTATTATTTTGCCAGATTCTTTCTTCTAACATACAAAAAATACGGCTTGATGAAGGGTTATACGGGTTATAAAGGGTTATGCGATTTTCGCTAGTGTCATAACCATTTATAACCTTTTTAACCTTGTATCAAGCCGTATCTGTTATATGTCAGAAGAAAGAACTCGGTAGAATAATAACCTTTTTATAATATAGGGCGCCATATAATTTGATGCGCCCCTTCCACCATTACGCACTACGCACTACGCACTCTATCCCCTCTTCATCAATTGGATAAAATTCCCAATCATACTCCATCGGTGTGCTTTTTTCTGGTAGCCGAAGGAAATATCATAGGACCCTTCTCGCAAAGAAATCATGTGGAGTTCTTTGCGTTTTTCTTTGGGAATCATGGCTTCTGCCAAGTTTCTGGGGCAGAAATAGGCTCCCAGCCCGCGCGCACAAAGGGCGAGCATGGTATTCATATTTTCTGATTCCACCATGACATGGGGCTCGAAGGCGGCCCGTTGAAATAAATGACGGGCCAAAGCACCGGCGATATCTTCTTCGCTATTGATTAAGAAAGGACACTGGGCCATGAAGGGAGGCAATTCTGTCAGCGGCTCCTTCCAGTCGATCGATGGGGGAGCAGACAGCATCAATTGTTGCCATAACGAATCGGCCATAACCAATACGATTTCTTCTCTAGTATAGGTTTCATATACCATGCCCGGGATTTCTCCTGTCACCCGCGCGATGGCCAGATCGATTTCATCCCGTTTCAAAGCGTTCCAAATGGCTTCATTGGCCATTTCCGACAGCAGCACCTTCACATGAGGATATCGCTGATGAAATATCTCAATGCTAGGCGGCAACAACACCTGTCCCCGGGCCGGTGCCACGCCAATGCGAAGAATCCCGCTTTCACTGCCCGATACGTCAGACAATTCCCGCCGCAGGGCCAATTCGTTTCTTTGAAATATCCGGGCATAGCGATAAAACACCTCACCCCCATCGGTCAGTTCCAACGGCACATGGCGAACAAAAAGCTTCATTCCCACTTCCTTCTCCAGCCCCGCCATGTGGGCTGATAAGGTTTGCTGGGTAATATGAAGCCGCTCCGCTGCCCGGGTGAAACTCTTCTCTTCCGACAAGGCGATGAAATATTTCATAGATAGGAAGTTCATGATCTCACTCCTTGTTGATGACTGGTGACTGGAAAGTAAAAAGGTTATAATTCTACCTTGGCGTATTTTCTAATATGCTAAATTTTCCGCTTGCGCCAAGGTTATAAAAGGTTATAAAGGTTATGCATTAAACGAAAATCTCATAACCCTTTATAACCTTTCAAAAAGCGGCAAATGCTCTATGTTGAAAAAGCAGAGAAAAGAATAAATAACCTATTCTCAATTGATTTCTTGCCATGGACGCAAAAGAAATCTGCAAAATCATAACCCTTTATCTCCCCAGTCGCCAACATACAGTCATTTCCCTGTATAAGTGACAAGAAATAACAGTTTTCTTTTATTACTATACCACGATATACTATTCACAGTAAATGACATACACCGTTTGTGCATCACTATGCATGAAAACAGTTAGCATCGGTGACTGGTAGACTGGTGACTCGTGACTCGGTATGATTTTCCCAGTCACGAGCAATGTTGTTAAGTTAAGCGAAATATGTGATGGTCCCTTTCGTAGGAAAGGTTCT
>DBLC01000046.1:7213-11277 GCA_002297935.1 Dialister sp. UBA734 | reverse complement strand
ACATTCGAGAACCCTTAGAACCTTCAGAACCCTTTAACTTCCAGCGAAATCATACCTACTAACGCAAATCCTTAACTTAACAACATGGCAGTCACGAGTCACCCAAAAAGTAAAGAAAGAAGGATTGATGGATGTGAAGCATACACTCGAAACAATATCCGGCCCTCTTTGTTTTGCCCTCACGGCCTGGGCGCTGAATGGAACCTTTGACTTACCTGCCGCCTATGCCATAGGCACCGCGGTGTGGATGGCATTGTGGTGGATTTTGCGACCTGTCTCTATTTATGTCACCGCTTTTGTGCCCATCATCGTCGACGCCTTTCTGGACCTCATTCCGGAAAGTCACGTGATCAGCCAATATTTTTCTGAAATCGCCGTGTTGCTTTTAGGTTCCGATTTGATTTGTCTCACCTGGACCACCACCGGACTGGACAAACGAATTTCTGTGAAAACCCTCTGCTATATTGGCACGTCCATGAAGAATCAAATTTTTGTGTGGTTCCTGGCTTCTACAGTGCTTTCCATTTTCCTTCCCAACGTGGTGGTGGCGGCCATCTTTTGCCCCATTGCGGTGGCAATGTTTCACTTCGTTGGCGAAACCGATATTTCCAAAAGCAAATTGGCCCTTCCGATTCTCCTTGCCATCGGCTGGGGCAGCGGCATCGGCGGGTTCGGTTCCCCCATTGGTTCCTCTGCCAATTTGGTGGCCGTTTCGTATTTAGAGAAATTGATTGGTCATGAATTCATGTATTACGACTGGGTCATTCGCTTCCTTCCGCTTTTGGTTATCATCTTTGGTATCAATTTGCTTTTCCTGTGGCTCCTGCCGGTACCTGCTAAAGAACTGCGAGGCACCAAAGCCTATTTCCAAGGCATGTACCGGGAGTTCGGTCCCATGCGCCAAGGGGAACGAATCGGTCTCATTCTCTTTGCCGCCGCTACGATTCTTGCTTTTATTCGTCCCTTATTTGCACCGTATCTTCCAGGGCTCAAACCAGCTTACATTTTCCTCACCTTAGGAATGCTCATGTTCTTCCTGAAAGATGAAAAAGGCGCCCCCATGCTGACATGGAAATATGCAGAATCGCACATCATGTGGGGCATGATCTGCCTCTTTGCGTCCGGTCTTGCTTTGGGGCGACTGGTCATAGAAACCGGTGCCATTGAGCGATTGGCCGACCTCATTGCGGCTATGAACCTCACCGGCGGCCTTCCGGTCATGGCGATTTCCTGCCTCTTTGCCACCTTCCTATCGGAACTGTCCAGCAACACCGCCGCCGCTTCCATTTCCATCCCCGTCGTCACCGGCCTCACCCAAGCCTTGGGCATCAATCCAGTGCCTTACATCCTAGGTACCATCGTAGCCGCCAACTGCGCCTATGTACTTCCGATTTCCACCCGGGCCATCCCCATCGGCTACGGCCTCTCCGCCGCTTCGCAAATGAAATACGGTATTCTTCTCACACTTATCACTTTATGTGTCACCATTACAGTGTGCACGGTATTTATGATGTATAGTCCGTTGTTTAGTGAGTTGTGATAAATGCGTTACAAGGAATGCGTAATGCGAAGTGCGTAGTGCGTAATGGTGGAAGGGGCGCATCAAATTATATAGCGCCCCAATACCCCTTCTTATAATATAAAAAAGGACTTGGTAGAAAGAGTCAACTTTCTCCAAGTCCTTTTTATTTATAAATTTGCGGCGCTTCCAAATTTTATGCGCCGCTACCATCATTACGCACTACGCACTTCGCATTACGCACTGAGTCAACACTACCGAAAATCAGTACAAGATATGGGCAATCACAAACCCAGCGATACATGCGGTCACTACGCCGGTGAGGCCTGGAAGCATGAAGCTGTGGTTCAGAATGAACTTGCCGATACGAGTGGTGCCGCTGCGGTCAAAACCAATGCAGGCCAGATCAGACGGATAGGTCGGCAGGAAGAAATACCCATAGCAAGCCGGAATGAAAGACAGAACCATGACCGGATCCATGCCCAAGTTCAGTGCCATAGGCATAACGATAGCGATAGCAGCGCCCTGGGAGTTAACCAGCTTAGAAGTAAAGAACAGTACCACAGCATAAGCCCATGGGTAAGTAGTTACTACAGAGCCAAGGAAGGTTTTCAGTACAGCAATATGGCTGCCAAAATAGGTGTCTGCCATCCAAGCTACACCATATACAGAAACCAGTGCTACGATACCCGCACGGAATACCTGGCTATTTCCTACATCTTTTGCTTTCACTTTGCAGATGAAGAGCATCAGAGCGGACAGAGACAACATAATAATCTGAATGACCGTAGTCATAGAGAGGGCTTTCACCTTGCCTTTAGCGTCCGCAAAATGAGGAAGCAGGTCCGGGAAGTTGCCCAGTACGGCAATGAGGATAATGCCCAGCAAGAAAATAATGGTGGCATGATAGTAAGAAGACGGCAGTTCCTTGCCCTGGAGAGATTCATTTTCCCCATACACATAATCCTTCTGTTCCGGGTCCTGAATCATTTCCTGGAAACGGGGATCGTCTGCCAAATCCTTGCCTCTCTTGTAGCTCACAATGGCTGCACAGAGTACGCCAATCAGAGTGGCCGGAATGGAAACCGCCAGAATCTGCAGTAAGTTGAAGTTATATCCTGCAGCGGCCATGAAGCCCACGATGGAAACAACAGCCACCGATACAGGGGACGCAGAAATACCCATCTGGGATGCAATAGAAGCCACCGCCATCGGACGTTCTGGACGGATATTCTGTTTGATAGAAATATCGTAAATGATGGGGAACATGGTATATACCACGTGGCCGGTGCCGCACAGTACGGTCAGGAACCAAGTGGTCACCGGTGCCAGAATGGTGATGTGCTTCGGATTGTTACGCAGGAATTTTTCTGCATATTTCAGCATCACCGTCAAACCGCCGGACGTCTGCAAGAAACCAGCGCAAGTCACCACGGCCAGAATGGTCAGCATAACGCCGATAGGCGGGGACCCTGGGTTGTAGTGAAAAATAAACGCATAAATGGTCAGCCCGATGCCGCTGATGACAGCCAGACCGATACCGCCGTGCTTGATTCCCAGGAACAAACATCCCAAGAGCACCGCAAAGCCTAATAACATTTCCATAACTTAAATCCTCCTACGTATGATGTATACTTATTCGTACGTTTAACATGATTAAGTATACTCGTGACGATTCATTATATCAAATATTGGTTATGCATACGAAATAGGCTATTCTATGCATTTATGTCATGTATGAATGAGGAAATTATGGTGGCTAGTGACTGGTGACTAGGGGTTTTGGTTTTTTGGGTTTTTATTTTTGAATTCATCATTTCCAAATGACAAGTCATGTAAGTGTCATTGGTTTACGGTTTAAATACAGAACGATAACCCCCAAACCTTAAACCAATAACGCTTGGAATTCTCGCTATATAAGAACAATGGACTCGGAGCATAAACCTCCCCAGTCACCAGTCACCAGTCACCAGTCACCAGTCACCAGTCACCAGTCACCATGATTATAACAATTTCATTCTATTCATTGGAACAATTATAGAAAAATGAGAAAAATTTATTCTGGTGTTCGGTAGTATTCGTGAGCGTTATGTGGTATATTGAATGTAGCGAAGCGGAAGCCCCTGTGGAGGGATCCCAGAAAAATACACAGGATCGTGGAAGCTGCAGTTCGTTACCAATGGTGAATACCATACGCGCGCCGGGAAGTACAACTCCCGTCCAGAGGTGGAGAAAATAGAAAACGATTTTCTCCCTTGTACAAATATATATGAAGTTCCCTTTCGAGGTGGATTCTCGGATAAGAAAACGAAAAATCCGCACCGGAGAAAAGTGTAACGGCAGACGAGATTGCATAGTCTGTACCTTACCTCTTCTTCGTGTGCGGATTTTTTGTTACCTTTTTCCATTTTAAACCAACAGAAAGCAAAATGCCTTCCCCCCCTGGGGTAATGCTATTAAGTTAAGAATTTGAGGCAATAAGCACGAGTCCACTTGTGATTAAAGGTTACTCAGGTTTCTCAAGTTGCTGAGGCTGCTCAGGTTC
>DBLC01000046.1:0-7134 GCA_002297935.1 Dialister sp. UBA734 | reverse complement strand
AGAAACTTCGTCACGAAAGGAATCATTACATATTTCGCTTAACTTAACATCATTGCCACCTGGGAAAGGTGGTCCCGTAGGGACCGGATAGGGATTATCCCGGCTTTACATACCAAATAAAAAAGAAGGAAATAGCGTTTCTCTATCTTTCACTATCGAAAAGCGCTATTTCCTTCTTTCTCCATTTTCTTTTATACCGGGATAACCCTGATCCACCGCTCCGCGGTCCCCCTTCTCCATAGGAGAAGGCATCGCATTTTCCATAGTGTCATTCTCTTGCTTGCCGTATGCATGATATTTGCCATAGACAAAAACAAGATATCAATGATAACTCCAGCGTCTATCGCACATTCAAGGAACCTGAGAACCTTGAGAGACCTGAGCAACCTGAAACCACTAAAGGTTTCCTGCCAGCTGGCACAAGACATTTCATCCCATTTTCTTAACAACCACGAGCAAAATAAGCTATAATATAGACAACCATATACTGTTTTCCAAAAGGAGGTTTTCCTATGAATTACCAAATGATTCACTATGAAATTTCCAAATCCATTGCCACCATCACCTTGGACTATGCGCCCACGCTGAACGCGCTGGACATGAATATGTCTCTGGAGCTGGAAGATGCGCTGCATCAGGCGGAAGCGGATCCTGCGGTCAAAGTGGTGGTCCTGGCCGGTGCGGGACGGGCGTTCAGTGGCGGCGGAGACATTCGTTTCATGAAAGCCCATTGCGATGAACCGGATTTTGCAAAGAAATCCATGAGACCTCTGGCAGGAAAACTGTCTGAAATCGTATTGTACATGAAGAAAATGTCCAAGATCATCATTTGTGCCGTGTCCGGTGCCTGTGCTGGCGGGGCAGCCAATTTGGCATTTGCTTGTGACTTCATTTATGCAGCGGACAATGCGAAGTTCCTGCAGGCCTTCGTCGGCATCGGTCTCTGCCCAGACACCGGCGGTGTGTATTTCCTGCCCCGCATGATTGGCTCCCACCGTGCCTTCGATATGTTCGTCACTGGCCGCATCGTGACCGCTCAGGAAGCCTATGACATTGGCCTTTTGAAAGAAGTAACCACCAAAGAAGACCTTATGCCGATAGTTTACAGTTTTGCTGAAAAACTCACCAAGGGACCCACTTTGGCTTATAGAAATATGAAGAAGCTCATGTTTGAAAGCATGTACAAAGGCTTTGAAGAATACATGAAAGCCGAATCGGTCTACTTAGGGCAGTGTTCCTCCTCGGAAGATTTCAAAGAAGGAATCACGGCGTTCTTGGAAAAACGGCCGGCGGAGTTCAAGGGGAAATAACCGCTAACGCTTTTAGTGCGTAATGCGAAGTGCGTAGTGCGTAATGATGGAAGGGGCGCATCAAATTATATAGCGCCCCAATCCCCCTTATAAATGAAAAAAGGACTTGGCAGAAATAGTCAACTTTCTCCAAGTCCTTTTTATATTTATATATAATTTGCGGCGCTTCCAAATGTAATGCGCCGCCACCTTCATTACGCACTACGCACTTCGCATTACGCACTGAACCACATCTATCACAAAGCCCGCAGAATCGTCCCTCCCCCAATGAGCCTGTCATCGTCATAGAAAACGACAGACTGACCACTGGTGATGGCTCTCTGGGGTTCGTCAAATTTCACAACCGCCCGACCGTTTTCGCCAATGGTGACCAAGCAGTCGTGGACGCGAATGCCGTAACGGATTTTGGCCTGGCAACGGAATTCCTGGGCCGGTATTTCATCATCGGTGAAATGGAGTTCGTCGGCCAAAAGACGGGTGCGGAACAGGTCTTCATTGCTGCCCACCACCACCTGTTTCTTTTCTGGACGAAGGGCCACCACGTAGAGCGGGGTCTTGGCGGCAATGCCCAAGCCTTTGCGCTGTCCGATGGTGTAGTACGGGATGCCTCGGTGCTGTCCCAATACGCGGCCTTTGGTGTCCACAATATTTCCTGGCTGGAACGCTTCCGGTGCATGGTTCTGTAAAAATTCTACATAGGACGTTTCGCTGGTGAGAAAACAAATATCCTGGGATTCCGCTTTATTATAGGTAGGAAGTCCTTTTTCTTTGGAAAGGAGACGGGTGTCCTTTTTGAACGTCCGGCCCAAGGGGAAAATGATATGAGCCAACTGGTCCTGGGTCAGGTGGTACATCATATAGGACTGGTCTTTTCCCAGATCGAGTCCTTTGTGTACTTCGTACTTGCCCCGTTCTGGATTGAAGAGAATCCGGGCATAATGACCGGTAGCAAAATAAGGAGCATCAAAGTGTTTCCGTACTTCATCGTAGAAAAGGCCAAATTTCACTTTGAAATCGCACATCATACAAGGATTCGGTGTCATACCTTTGGTGTAGGCATCAATGAAATAGTTCAGTACATATTTCTGATACACTTCTCGCACGTCTACCACCTGGAAGGGAATCCCCAAGAGGTCCGCCATGGCTTTGGCCCCTTCGATTTCTTCGTCCTGTCCATCAAACTGGTGCATGGTAGCACCGTACACTTCATAGCCTGCTTCCAAGAGCAATTTGGCGGTCAAGGTGCTGTCCACCCCGCCGGACATGGCTACCACTACTTTTTTCTTTTCTGTCATGTTACATCCTTTCTTCAGGACGCCAGAAACAATCGGTCAGACTATTTGGTGGCTAGTGACTAGTCACCGTACTCACTTTCATAATAAGCACTAACTTAACCTATCGTTTTCAACGGTCCCGTAAACCATCATTCCGGGGGAATACCCCAGAAAAATCTCATCGGAGTGAAAGTCCGAAGGATATGCTTGTTTATTATAGCAAAAGAGAGAGAAATACTAAAGGGATTCTTTCGGGAAATAGGTGACTCGTGACTCGTGACTCGTAGTAGTAGCTAGTGGCTAGGCCCTAGGGATTAGGAAGCAGTTAACAGTTAACTGTTGACCGTTATCTGTTGTCAGTTGACAAAATTTTTGAAATGAAATTGCGAAATAGAAAATAGAACTCAAACAACTAACAACCAACAACTAACAACCACTACCACAATCACCGCCGCTAGAAAGGCTGCCAGGTTTCTATGGTGGCTTTTTTCTTTTTCCATCGGCAAGTCGGGAATTTTCCGAATTGTTTTAGGCACTTGTAGGAAGCCATGGTGAGCTGGTGGCACCGATGCTTTGACCAGCGGACGGCCTTGTTCTATGTGGGCTATATCGTTTTCCAGTTGTTTCTTCCCCCTGTCATCAAAGGCAAACTGGGTCAAGAGAAAACGAACCCAAGAGAGGGCCGCTTCTTTTCCTTTTCGTTCATACAGCGTGATCCCCCGGTTTCTGCAGCGGTTACACAGCGTTTGATAGGTCCACCAGCCGTCTCGTCCATAGAGAGCTTTTTGCAGCGAAAACAGTTCTTCCAATTTTTCTTGCACCAGTTGTTGGCTTTGGGCGGGATGGGACAATAGAATCATGAGGCCATAGGCCAGTTCGGTTTCCAGTTCCATTCTTTTTTCCCGGCTGCTTTCTTCATACATAGAAAGCAGCTGGTAATACACCATGCCCCGGTTTCCTTGTTTTCCCATTTGAAATAGCCGCTCGCTGGTAGCGGAGAGAGACGTCCGTTCCATGGCTTTCCTAAAAGCAATCCCCACCTGGTAGAGCACATCCTGTATCCATCGCTCAATGTCCGACGCATCGCAAGGTCGGGAATATCCTACTTTTTCTCGGGCCCGGTTGATCGATGCTGCTACGTCGGCAGGCCGCAAGGCTTGAAATCGCCGTTCCATATCCAGCAATAGCTCAACAGAAAGAGCACCACCGTAATACATGGTATTCAGCTCCAGCACCAATCCTACGAAGGATTCCGTTTCTTTCCAAAAGGAAATAGGAAATACGTGACCGGAAACCACGCGCCCCACCCACTCCCAGGCGGTTTCTTTCGGAACGCCCACAGGCCAATAAAATTCCGCTTCACTTCGATTGACACTTTGCCCTAAAATATGACGGGCCTCTTCTACAGAAAGAGGCTTCTCTTCTTTTTGGTTTTCTAAAATATAAAATGGATTTTCTGTGAAAAACAAGATATACTCCTCATACAGATTTCTTAGGATACTCAGGTTGCTCAGGTTTCTCAGGTTACTCGAATGAGATGATACTTACTGCCTCAAAGCCTTAACTAAATGGCATGACCGATCATTTACACTCTCATGATTTTCTTATTTTTATTATAAGACAGATGGTCTTATGGCTACAAGGGAGTTTGGGGTAATACTGTTAAGTTAAGCAAAATATGCGATGATTTCTTCTGAGATGAAGGTTACTCAGGTTCCTAAGGTTACTCAAGTTTCTCAGGTTACACGAATACGCTGATAACGCTAGCGGTTATAGGCACATTCGGAGAGCCTGAGTAACCTTAGCTACCTGAGAAACCTGAGTAACCTATTTCCTAATCCCTAAGGCCTAGCTACTAATCCCTATTCCCCAGTCACGAGTCACCAGTCACCAACTAATCACGAGTCACCCCATTTCCCAGAAATCAAGTCATATTTTCTTGATATAATCTTATAAACATTTTCAATAATCCCCTATAAAGAGCATGAACATCACAAAAGCCTTGTAGGATGGGGCTTATCCGGATTTCGGGCAGCAAAGAGAAAAGATTTTCCCCTATTCCTTTTTCCAGCTACTTGTTGTATGATTATATCCGGCACAAGATATTGTGCCTATATTTATGTAAGATGTCAATATTTAGTATATCTTGCATATAGGACCTACTACTAGGGGAAAAGCAACCTACGGTGTTCCCCTTTCCAAGCGGCCAAAGGAGAGGAAATTTTCCTTTGCCATTCTTGTATAAACACAGAGTATAAGACGTAAAAGATTGTATGGGAGAGTGGAAAAAATGGAAAACCGAGAGATTTTGATGAATATCCACGTAAAAACAAATGTGATCAAAAGGAACGGACAGGAAGTGCCTTTTGATATTTCCAAAATTGTGAACGCCATCGAAAAGGCCAACCGGGAAGTGGAAGGCATTCATCGCATGAGTGAATTTCAAATCCAGGCGGTGGCAGACAACATTGCCAAGAAGATTGCGGCCTATTCTCATGCCTGCAATGTAGAAGACATCCAGGACATGGTAGAAACGGGCATCATGGAAATGCGCGGTTATGAAGTGGCCCAGAAATATGTGCGTTACCGTTACAAACGTGAAATTTCCAGAAAGAGCAACACCACCGATGACGGCATCTTGTCTCTGATTGACCTGAACAACGAAGAAGTGAAGCAGGAAAATTCCAATAAGAATCCGGTCATCAATTCCACCCAGCGCGACTACATGGCCGGCGAAGTGTCCAAGGACTTGACCAAGCGTCTGCTGCTGCCGGAAGAAATCGTAAAAGCCCACGAACAGGGCATCATTCATTTCCACGACGCCGACTATTTCGCCCAGAGAGAACACAACTGCGATTTGATCAACCTGGAAGATATGCTGCAGAATGGCACCGTAATCAGCCAGACCATGATCGAAAAGCCCCATTCTTTCTTCACCGCCTGCAATGTAACCACCCAGATTGTGGCCCAGGTAGCTTCCAACCAGTACGGCGGCCAGTCCTTCACCTTGGCACACCTGGCTCCGTTTGTAGATATTAGCCGCCAGAAAATCATCAAAGAAGTCATTGCCGAACGGGAAGAAACCGGTGAATCCATGGATAAAGAAATTATCCATAAAATCGCAGAACGCCGTCTCCGGGAAGAAGTGAAATCCGGCATTCAGACCATTCAGTACCAGCTCATCACCTTGATGACCTGTAATGGACAGGCTCCATTTGTAACCATGTTCATGTACTTGGACGAAGTGGCCGATGGACAGACCAGAAAAGACCTGGCTATGATCATTGAAGAAGTGCTGAAACAGAGAATGCAGGGCGTCAAGAATGAAAAAGGCGTATGGATTACCCCAGCGTTCCCGAAATTGATTTACGTCCTCGATGAAGATAACATTCACGAAAATTCTCCTTACTATTACCTGACCAAACTGGCCGCTGAATGCACCGCCAAGCGAATGGTTCCAGACTATATTTCCGCCAAAATCATGAAAGAAATGAAAAACGGCGATGTATATCCTTGCATGGGCTGCCGCAGCTTCCTCACCCCAGACACCGAAGGATTGGGCAAGAACGGGAAGCACAAATACTACGGCCGTTTCAACCAGGGCGTAGTGACCATCAACCTGGTGGACGTGGCTTGCTCGTCCAATGGGGACATGGATAAATTCTGGGACATCCTGGAAGACCGATTGGAACTCTGCCATAAAGCCCTCCGCTGCCGTCATGAACGTTTGCTGGGCACCGTGTCCGATGTGGCACCGATTCTGTGGCAGTACGGTGCGTTAGCCCGTCTGAAAAAAGGTGAAACCATCGATAAACTGCTGTTCAATAACTACAGCACCATTTCCCTGGGTTATGCAGGCCTCTATGAAATGTGCGTCCGCATGCTGGGTGTCTCCCACACCACCGAAGAAGGGCGTAAATTCTCCATGGCAGTCATGCAGAAACTGAACGATAAATGCAGCGAATGGAGAGCCAAGGAAAATATTTCCTACTCCGTCTATGGTACCCCTATGGAATCCACCACCTACAAGTTCGCCAAATGCCTGCAGAAACGGTTCGGCATCATTCCTGGTGTAACCGATAAGAATTACATCACCAACAGCTACCATGTTCACGTAGCAGAAAAAATTGATGCGTTCCACAAGCTGAAATTTGAATCGGATTTCCAGAAACTCTCCCCTGGCGGTGCCATTTCCTACATCGAAGTGCCGAACATGCAGACCAATATTCCTGCGGTTCTGACGGTAATGAAATATATTTATGAAAATATCATGTACGCCGAACTGAACACCAAGAGCGATTACTGCATGGTCTGCGGCTACGATGGAGAAATCAAGATCGTAGAAGACGAAAGCGGAAAACTGGTCTGGGAATGCCCGAACTGCGGCAACCGGGACCAGCATAAAATGAGCGTTGCCAGAAGAACCTGCGGCTACATCGGTACCCAGTTCTGGAACCAGGGACGCACACAGGAAATCAAAGATCGAGTTTTGCACCTATAATATGTAATTGAGTGCGTAATGCGAAGTGCGTAGTGCGTAGTGCGTAATG
>DBLC01000049.1:3946-8972 GCA_002297935.1 Dialister sp. UBA734 | reverse complement strand
CTCACTTTTTATTTACCCCTCTGCTATATAAAACGGAAATTTGACGAAAAAAACGAACATTTAAAGATTAGAATTCGATTATTTTTGATTTTGTTGTTGGGTTTATGTTCCGCGTTCGTATAGCACATTCTGTACAAATACAGTTCGTCATGGGTTTAAGGTTTAGGGTTTGCGGTTAGCAATCAAACCTTAAACCCTAAACCAATGTAATTTTCGTCAAGGCAGGTTGTCATCCATGGACTCGGCAAATAAACCAACAACAATCCCT
The DNA here is from genome assembly GCA_002297935.1 of Dialister sp. UBA734. Taxonomy (GTDB): domain Bacteria; phylum Bacillota; class Negativicutes; order Veillonellales; family Dialisteraceae; genus Dialister. The sequence goes on along the minus strand of DBLC01000049.1, from coordinate 8,704 downwards.
AGTCACTAGTCTACCATTTCCCTTCCAACTATTAAAATTGCATCAGCACCTTAAAATCATACCTAGCGAAATTCAGTTTGCGGTTTGCAGTTTTTCTGCCTACCGCCTACTGCATACTGCCTACTAAAATCTCCCTCTATCTATATAAACGAAATAGCCCTGTCAAAAAACAACCTAGTAGCATTAGAATTTCGTTAAGTTTAGCTTGCTGTAGACAGTTGACCGTCTACCGTATTTTCCTGCTTACGGCTTACCGCCTACCTTACCTAGCGTTCTTTTATTATTTCCAACGTTACTCACCTCTTTCTGTCATCCTGAGCCGCCCGTAGGGCGTAGTCGAAGGATCTTTGTGTTATTCCATACGGTTCATTGTTTTTCTAACGGTCTGGAATGAGACTTCCCGTTTTAGTATGTCCGGTTATAGACACCACCATTCCTGATTCCTCATTGTATTTTTCCCCCTCTATCTATATAATCAAAAATTTTCCGAAAAAAACGAACATTTCTAAGATTAGAATTTAATTATTTTAATTTTGTTGTTGGTTGTTTGTTGCTAGTTGTTAGTTTTGGATTTACGTTCCGAGTTCATATAGTACAATTCGTACAAACACAAAGCCTCATTGGTTTAAGGTTTGTGGGTTAGGCGTTAGCAATCAAACCTTAAACCCTAAACCAATGTAATTTTCGTCAAGGCAGGTTGTCATCCATGGACTCGGCAAATAAACCAACAACAATCCCTAGTCACCAGTCACTAGTCTACCAGCCACCTATTCACACTCGCGGCGCTTCCAAATCTTATGCGCCGTCACCTTCATTTCTAACTTCTAACTTCTAACTTCTCACTGCCTTTCTATATATTTACATTGCAGAAGAGACCAAAAATCACAACATCAAATTTCTAACATTTTTATTAACCTCATACGTATACGCCCCAGACGCAGGGTCTCATTTCATCCCCTCCTTCTCTCATACTGCCTTGTATAAAAACGAAAAAGATTCCTCCGCGTTGGTCGGAATGACGCTGTAGCCACAACGTTCTGCTAAAACATAGCATATTCTCGCCTGTCAGTTAGCCTCATATTTGCTCTCTTGCGTTCTTTTCTTCCCTCCAGCGTAACGTTTCTCTTTCCGTCACGGGGGCCGTAGTGGAGGAATCTTTGTGTTATTCCTTACACATCCTTGTTCCTCTTACGATATAAAATGAGACTTCCCGTTTTAGTATGTCCGTTAGTGACGCCACAATTCCTCATTTCTCATTCCTAATTTCTCATTCCTTTTCTGCCACTTCTCTATTCACCTATTTCCACAAAAAAAGGATAGAATCACGTCGTTTCAAACAAACGTGATTCTATCCTTTTTAGAATTTCATATAGTGAGTCACCTATTACGGCAAACCGTCTTTCATGAGGTGCGCATAGTGTTCCTGAATCTTCTTAGTAACATTGCCGACTTTTCCATCACCGATCGGTTTTCCGTCGATAGAAAGAACTGGAATGATGCCGTCTTCGGAGTTGGTGAGGAAAACTTCTTCCGCATTCATCATGGTATCCAGGCGAATCGGTTCTGCCCCGTCATCGATAGAGGTAACGCCAGCGGTCGGTGCGACGCGGGAGAGGACCAGGGAGCGGGTGATGCCGCGGGTCATGAATTCATTGGTAGCTGGGGTCCAGATGACACCGGCTTTGACAATGAATACATTGGAATGAGAGGCTTCGGTCAGAAGGCCGTCTTTGAGGAAAATCGCATCGTAAGCACCTTTTTTCTGTGCTTCTGCACGAGCCATCAGGTTGTTCAGCTGGTTCAGGGAAAGGATGTCGCAGTGATGGCCCCGATCGTCGTTGGTTGTGATGCACTGTACGCCGTCCTGGACTTTAGCAATGGAATCCAAGTCGATGGGTTTAGCATAAATCAAGACGTTCGGGCGCAGTTTATTTCTAGCAGGAATGGTAAAATCATGGTCTCCCTGTCCACGGGTCACGATGATTTTTACATAGCCTTCAGTAATACCACTTTCTTCGACTACCACTTCGATGATTTCGGTAAATTCATCCGGTGCGGTCACCGGGCGAATGCCCAAAAGACGCATAGAGCGATAGAGTCGGTCTGTATGATAGGACAGGGCGAAAGGACGACCGTGGAACACACGAATCCATTCGTAGCAGCCATCACCAAATTGAAGGCCTCTGTCGTCTGCCGCTATGATTTTGGAGAAATCATAGTAGTAATTGTGGTTGTAATATATGGTAGTTTGTGCCATATGTCTCACCTCCGTTAAATATATTGTTTTTATTGGTCAAATCCCACATAGCGATTATAGCCACCATCCCAAAAGGTTAGCCCTGCGGGCAGGTTATTTTTCTCCCACGTTGGTAAATCTTACATAGAAATATCAAATCGTCACCTAAAGGGTTATAAAAGGTTATTTATAGTAACCGTGCAAAGTAACCTTTCATAACCTTGACGCCAACCGGCTTAGCACATTGCGTATATAGCGAAACTCAGAAAATAATAACCTTTGGGCTATCGGTTACATCATTATGTGAGACAAGGAAGTCACTTCTTCAGTGCTTTCACCTTTTCAATGAAAAGTGGAAGGAAATCTTTCAGGTCGGCTTCGATGGCGTAGTCTGCCATTTCCATGATCGGTGCTTTTTTATCTTTGTTTACAGCAATCACGATGTCCGCATTGACAGCGCACATGTGTTGCATAGCACCGGAAATACCGAAAGCGAAGTACACTTTCGGCGCGACCCCTTTGCCGGTCTGTCCGATCTGATGGCTATGAGGTTCCCAGCCCTGTTCAGAAATCGGGCGGGAGCAGCCCACAGCGGCCCCCAGAAGGTCAGCCAATTCATGGAGTTTGTCCCATTCTTCTTTGGTACGGATACCGCGGCCACCAGCAACGATGACTTTGGCATTTTCCACCGGATGGTCATCTTTTTCGCCATGGATGATATTTTTTAGTACGGTGCCCAAGTCTTCTTTAGCGAGCGTGACAGGGACAGAAACCACTTCCCCTTTGCGGCTGCTATCAGCGGCAGGGAATTTGAAAATACCAGGACGGACGGTGCCCACCTGCGGGCGATAGTTCGGGCTGATGATATCGGCCATGATATTTCCATCCATGGCCGGACGAGACCAGATGACCAATTTCTTTTCCACATCGGCAGACAGTTCAGTCACGTCAGCGGTAACGCCGCAAACCAATTCTGCTGCCAGACGAGGTGCCAAGTCGCGGCCCACTGCAGTGGCAGCAAAAATGATAGTGTCTGGTTTCTTTTCTTTCAGGAAACCTGCCAGGGCTTTCTGGTAGGCTTTGCCATCATAATGAGCCAGCAGCGGGTCGTCCATGACGTACACCGTATCAGCCCCCAAGGCAATGAGAGAAGAAGCATCATCGGTCAAACCGCTGCCGATGAGCACCACTTCCACTTTTTCACCTAGCTGGTCAGCCAGCACGCGGGCTTCCCCAGTGAGTTCTCCAGTTACTTTTTGAATTTTGCCATGGAGCAGAGCGCCAATGACATAAATTCCTTTATGATCAGAAAAATCCATGTTTGCTCTCCTTACATGACATTCAATTTCTTTACTGCTTCAAACAAAGCCTCCACGGCTTCTTCTGCGGTCTTTCCTTCGATGCGAAGATTTTCTTTCTTCGGCGGAACCACCGGGCGCACCTGACGCACCTGGGTCGGGGACCCTTTCATGCCGATTCTTTCCGGGTCTACATCAAGGTCTGCGGCGGTAAGCTGATGGATTTCTACTTCATCCTTTTTGAGAAGCCCTTTGATGCTTGGATATCTCGGTGCATTCAAAGCTTCTGTGGCCGTCACAACCGCCGGAAGGGCCAATTCCAATTCTTCGGTCACATCACCCATGAGACGTTTCACTGTAACGAATCCTTCTTTTTCAAAGGAAATATCCGTAGCTGCACTGACGTCTGCAATGCCCAGAGTGGCTGCCATTTCCGGTCCAATCTGAGCGGTGTTGCTGTCAATCGATTCCTGTCCGCAGAAAATGAGATCAAAGGTGCCCAATTTCTTCACTGCCGCCGACAGGGTATAGCTGGTCGCCAACGTATCGGCGCCGCCAAAGGCACGGTCGGTCACCAGGTAAACCTCATCGGCCCCCATAGCAACCGCATCTTTCAATACAGCAGCGGCCTGCGGCGGTCCCATGGTGATCACCGTCACAGTGCCACCCACCTGGTCACGCAAAGCAAATGCGGCTTCCAATGCATGAAGGTCCAGCGGATTCATAATGCTGTTTGCATTGTTTCGCTTCAAACGTCCGGTAGCCGGATCCACTTCCATTTTGGATGTATCCACTACCTGTTTGATACAAACCAGAAACTTCATAATAGCCCCCTTTTTTAGAAATAGATGACTGGTAGACTGGTGACCAGTCACCCATCAAAATCCTACTTTTCCAATATAATTCATCTGTTTCAGTATAACATAAATGCGGCTCTTTGGGCAGGGGATAATATAACTGATTTCCCTTCCCATAAAGGTTATTGTTGTGATGATTTCATTGTCCTACAAATTCAAACATTCCGATAGCATAAAGGTTATTATTCTACTGTCCCCGTTTTCCTAACAAAATAAAAAGCCGCCAGCACCAAGGTTATAAAGGGTTATATGAATTTCTAATAACCTTTCATAACCTTGTTACTAGCAGTATCTACGCTTTGTTACTCCACCGGAATCTGCAAAACCATAACCTTTTCGCCAACTGTATCTACTCTTTATTACTCCA
>DBLC01000049.1:0-3812 GCA_002297935.1 Dialister sp. UBA734 | reverse complement strand
CACCAGCGATATCTACTCTTTGCTACGCCACAGAAATCTGCAGAACCATACCCCTAATTAAACTTCCGTCCTTCCACGGCCGCATTGCCAAGGAGTCCTTTCAACGCATTTTCCGCTTCTTCAGAAAAATCGAGGTGAAATTTCGGAATCATCCGTATTTCCTGCCTTGTCCGCTGGATGTGCAGGAAGACCGGGGTATTTCCATGATAGGACAGGAGCACCCGTGCCAGCGCTTCGCTAATCGATGGGGTTTCGTGTTTTTCATCCACATAGAGATGCACTTCATCCACCGGAGGCCGGACGGCTTGGTAGAAATGATCCATAGGAATGATTTCTTCCGCCAGTACCTTTACATCCCGTTCGTTAGACTGGACCCGACCACGAATGCACACGGGAAGGTCTTCCTTCAGGAATGGACGGGCGGTTTCCCAAGTGGATGGGAAAACCACGGTTTCGATTTCCCCATCGTAATCTTCCAAGGTCACATAGCCCATGGGCGCTCCTTTTTTCGTCACCGTCCCTTTGATGCGAGTGATGGTACCGCCGATAGTGACCATTTTCCCATCGTAGCTGGCCCCTTCGGCTTCCAAGTGATAAATGGGGGTACACCGGGCCATTTGTTTCTTATAGGAATCCAACGGATGACCGCTGACATAGAAGCCCAGAAGTTTTCGTTCCCAATCAATCTTATCGGCGCTAGGCATGTCCGGCAAATCCGGATAGGTAACGGTTTTCTTCATTTCGTCGCCGCCAAAAAGATTCAGTTGCCCCGATTCTCGGTCCGCCCGATTGGCCGATACGTCGCTCATCACTTCCGGCAGCACTGCCAAGAGCTGGGACCGATTGGGGCCGAAGGAATCCAAAGCCCCGCAGCGGATCAGACTTTCATAGGCGCGGCTGTTCAGTCCTTTCCCATCCACTCGTTCCAAGAAATCTGACAGCGATTTGAAAGGTCCACCCTTTTTCCGAGCAGAAATGATGGATTCCACGGCATTTTCCCCAACGTTTTGGATGCCATCCAAGCCGAAGAGAATCTTATTTCCACTGACCGAGAAATAGGCTTCGGACAAATTCACATCCGGTGCGGCCACTTCCACGCCGGCCCGTTTGGTATCGGAAATATAACGGCTCACTTTGTTTTTGTCACCGTTGTAGCAAGTCATCATGGCGGCCATAAATTCTGGGCGGAAGTGGGCTTTCAGGTATGCGGTCTGCCAGGCAATCCAGCCGTAGCACACACTGTGAGATTTATTGAACCCATAACCAGCGAAATGGACCATCAGGTCAAATACGTAATTGGCGGTTTCTTCTTTCACTCCATTTTTCACAGCCCCGGTCACAAAGGTGTCCCGGTTCTTCTGCAGAATTTCCGGTTCCTTATGACCCATGGCGCGGCGAAGCATATCGGACTGGCCCAGGCTGAATCCACCCATGGCAGAGGCAATCTGCATGACCTGTTCCTGGTAGAGAATGACCCCGTAGGTTTCCTTCAGAATCGGTTCCAGTGAGGGATGGGGGTATTCGATAGGAATCTCACCGTGTTTTCTCTTGATGAAATCTTCCGCCATGCCGCTCCCCAGCGGCCCCGGACGATAGAGAGCCACCATTGGAATCAAATCTTCAAACCGATCGGGATGGAGTTTCATGAGCAGGTTGGTAAAGCCTGTTGATTCAGACTGGAAAACCCCGATGGTATCCCCTTCGCAAAGCATCTGACATGTCTTTTCATCCACGCTGGGAATGCGCTCAATGTCCAAGTCAATGCCTCGATTGGCCTTAATCATTTCCAGCGCATCGTGGATGACCGTCAGGTTGCGAAGCCCCAACAGGTCCATTTTCAGAAGCCCCAGCTGTTCCACCAAATCTTTTTCGTACTGGGTCTGAATGAAATCATCCTGGGTGAGCTGAATAGGCACATAATCATCCACCGGCTGTGAACAAATCACCACGCCCGCCGCATGGGTACCAGAATTTCGCGACAGTCCTTCCAGGTCCAAGCAATGGTCAATCAAGGTATGCACCGTCTGGTCCGATTCATAGAGAGACTTGAACTCCTTGGACCCTTCCAAAGTTTTCTTCAGGGTCACCCCAGGACCGCTGGGCACCATTTTCGCAATTTTATCCACATCGCGGAGCGGCAGATTCATGACACGACCGACATCACGAATGACCGCCCGAGCGGCCAAAGTACCAAAGGTGATAATCTGCGCCACCTGGCTGTCCCCATATTTCCTAGCCAGGTACTCAATCACTTTTCCTCGACCCCGATAGCACAAATCCGTATCGATATCTGGCATGGATACACGTTCCGGATTGAGAAAACGTTCAAACAACAGGTCAAACCGGAGTGGGTCAATTTCTGTGATATGCAACAGGTATGCTACGATACTGCCGGCCGCGCTGCCACGGCCCGGTCCGATAGGCACTTCATGGGTCTTGGCATAGTGAATGAAATCCATGACGATAAGGAAATAGTCGGAAAACCCCATCTGATCGATGACAGACAGTTCATAATCCAACCGCTTCTGTTCCTCGCCCGTGGGATGGGGATACCGCTCCGGAATGGCCGCTTCGCAAAGTTTCCGCAAATACGACGCCGACGTCTCCCCTTCAGGCACGTCAAAAGACGGCAGCTTGTGGTCCCCAAAGGTAAAGGTCACGTTGCACCGGTCCGCAATTTTCGCCGTATTTTCCAACGCCCCTTCATACTGTCCCAAGATGGCCTTCATTTCCTCGCCGCTCTTGCAATAAAATTCATCATTGGCAAACCGGAAATGATTGGGATCATCCAAAGTGCTGCCAGTGGAAATACAAAGTTTGATTTCCTGGCTCCGTGCATCTTCCTTACGGACATAGTGGAAATCGTTGGTTGCCACCAGGCCCAGACCATATTCTTTGGCTAAGGCGGCCAAGGTGGGACGGCAAGCCGCTTCTTCCGGCAGCTGATGATTCTGCAGTTCGATGAAATAATTGTCCTTCCCGAAGGTGTCCACATAGAACTGAATCACCTTCCGGGCCTCGTCCATGTCATGATTCAAAATGGCCTGCGGCAACTCTCCTGCCACACAAGCCGACATGGCGATGACCCCTTTGTGATATTTCTGAAGCAAATCATGGTCCACCCGGGGCTTATGGAAATACCCCTCGGTCCACCCTTTGGAGCAGATTTTCACCAAGTTCTGATACCCCTCATTGGTCTCCGCCAGAAGAATCAGATGGCCCAACTTCTCCTTCTCTCCCTTGGGCCGTTCAAACCGGCTGCCACGGGTCACGTAAACTTCACACCCGATGATGGGCTTGATCCCCTGGGCCAGACACTCCCGATACAGATACACCGCACCGTACATGACCCCATGGTCCGTAATGGCCAGCGCCGTCTGCCCCAAAGATTTCACATAGGACACCAAATCCTTAATGCGGCACGTGCCATCAAATAGACTGTACTCTGTATGGACATGAAGGTGAACAAATGGATCCATCCTTCTTCCCTCCTTCTCGATTTTTGAAATCTCGTTTTTTCTTATTGTAACATATTTGAAAGGTAGTGACAGGATTCTCGAACGTGCTAATAGACGCTAGTGTTATCATGTAGATTTTAATGCCCCCTGTTGTTAGCAATGTTATTAAGTTAAGCGAAATATGTGATGATCCCTTTCGAGGGAAAGGTTCTTAAGGTTCTTAAGGTTCTCACGGTCCTCAAATGAGATGCTAACACCAGGGAAACGCTGATTTAATCAAAGAGTCTGAACTTATATGAATTTTTATCCAAAGCATCGTCAAGGAAATCCTTAAATAGCTCGCTATTCGCGGAT
>DBLC01000048.1 GCA_002297935.1 Dialister sp. UBA734 | reverse complement strand
TTTATCGTGTATGATGATGTCAAGGCAAGGGTCAGAAGACCATAGCGCACGGCGCCGATCAAAAAACGCTGTGGGGATACGACCGGTATGTTGCCTACGGATGACGAATCCATAAGAGCTCCGGCTGGACACAGCCGCTCAACCGGGTGAAGTTACCTTCACTTCACTGATGTAAACTAAATAGAGAGTTGGCAAGTTCCGCAAGGAATTTGATCCTGATGCAGGCGAATCAAAATCCCGCAGCAGAAACAAAGAGAACGATGCATTACATTCAGGTCTGTAGTGCTAAAGTCCCCCTGTTTTTGCTGTGGGATTTTTTTCGTGTTGCTATAGGTTGCTCAAGTTTCTCAGGTTACTTAGGTTTCTCGAATGAGATGATAACGCTGTCACGAAACGGCTATATCATTTTTTCATATAGTATGTCATACCGCTAGTGCGGGCTATCCCCCCTGCCCCCCCTTCCAGAGGAAGAGGGTAGACGCTAGTGCCTATACCGCTGGAAGCACTTATTCTTAATTCCTAGGGCCTAGTTCCTTTTAAACCAGGCAATATCGCTATGACAAGACGTCTAACCCATATTTCTTATACAGTATGTCATACCGCTAGTGCGGACTATCCCCCCCTGCCCCCCATCCTGAGGAAGAGGGCAGACGCTGGTGTCTCTACCGACATAGTCCCTATTTCCTAGGGCCTAGCTACCAATCCCCAGCTACCAGTCACTAGTCACGAGTCACCAGTCACTATTTTTATAAACAATATTGCATTTTTTCTCATCCATTCATATAATAGTGTTATACTATCGGTTTAGTGTGTTTACAATCAAATTTTTCGGGGGGGGTAGAAGAATATACCATGGGACTGCTTTGGGTAGATTACGAGGAAGAGTTTCAAAATTTAGTCGAGACGGCCTATCGGTTACAGGTGGAATCGGAACCGGAATATTTTTCTTCTCTGAGTAAAAAAGTTCAGCAAATCATTTATCGAGATACCCGGTACAATGTGGATTTCCTGTATACGGCTTATGTGATGCAGGACAGCAAAATCATGACGGATTATGCGATTTGGCTGTATGAATTGATGGCGTCTATTTTGCGGCACCGGTATACGGCGGAAGAGATGAAGCCTTATGTGATGGGCCATTTGGGGTATATCCGGAAGGCGATTCCGCTGGTGGTATCGGCGGAGAAGCAGCAGGCACTGGATCAGCTTTTGGCGGATTCCCAGGAAGCGATTCGGCAGTACCGAAAAGAGGAACGGCAGACAGCACCGTCGCCGTATGAAAAAGAAATTTCTCTCTATATGCAGAGTTTGTTTGATAAAAAGATGCGGCAGTCCATGTACCTCATGCAGCGGTTCCTGAAAGAGGGGATTCCCATCAATGATATTTATACAAAAATCATGGCGGAGAGTATGCGCCGAGTGGGTGAGCTTTGGCATACTGCCAAGATTGGGGTCGATTTGGAGCATTATTGCACGTCGGCGACCCAGATGGCTATGGCAGAGTTATATCCGGTTATTTTTGCAACGGAAAGAAAGGATAAGCAGCTGCTTTGTGCTTGTCCGGGCAGGGAGCTTCATGAAATGGGGGCGCGGATGCTGACCGATGTGTTTGAAAATGCCGGTTGGGATACCACCTACTTGGGGGCCGCGGTGCCGGTGGATTCGATTTTGGCATCCATTCGGGACAATCCGCCCGATTTGGTGGCTTTTTCTGTGACCATGCCGCAGCATTTGATGGATTGCAAGGTGTTAGTCGAAACGGTGCGGCAGAAATTTCCTTCTGTAAAAATTGCAGTGGGCGGCCGGGCGTTCCAGAGTACCCATCATATCTGGAAAAAGTGGCCCATTGATTTTTATGGGGAAAATGCTGTGCAGTTGTTAGAACAGGTCAATCGGTGAGGAAGTTATGAGCTGGAGTATATTTTTATGTGATCGCCAATGGCAAATCAAAAAAATATTGCATGAATCCAGTCATTTGCCTATTCATTTGGGAGACAATCTGAAGTCGTTTATGACGGATTCGCATAAGTTGGATGCGGTGGACGATTTGGTGGCCATGAAGCAGAATATGCTGGAATTACATCCCATCCATAGCGACAAGAAAATTACCGCATTTATGTATACCTATCCCAAATATTTCGTGGTGATCTTATCATTTCTTGAAAATTTAGGGGAATTGGCCGATCTGGAGAAGGATTGTATAGAAGCCAGGTCTTGGGCGGACCTGAATCTGCAGATTCCTTATGGAGATGAATATTATGAAATCCAGATGATGAACAATCAGCTGGTGAATTCGGAGCGGGCTCTGGTGAAAAATAATGAACGATTGAAACGGGCGATGAAGGAAATACAGAAGGCCAATGATACCATTTCCATTTTGGAACGGGATGATTTGACCGGTCTGTATCGCATCAATGCATTTGAAAAACGGGGGCAGCAGCTGCTGTCTCAGAAATCGGATACGTCTTTTGATTTGATTGTGCTCAATCTGGCACGGTTCCGTGTGGTGAAAGAGTTTTTCGGCGAAAAAGCGGGAGACCAGCTGTTGCAGAAATTGGCTATTTTTCTGATTGGCCTCACGCCCTATGAGCAGGCGCTGTTTGCCCGCGGGGCGTCGTCTACGTTCTATATTCTGATGCCCAGTCGCTATCGTTTCTATGAAAGTTTGGAGAAAAAGCTGGCGGTGTTTTTTGAGCAGTATCCGCTGCCGAACCATATTCAGGCGCGGATGGGGGTGGCCCATCGGACCAAGGGGGATGATATTTCCATCAAAACTTTGGGGGACCGGGCCATGCTGGCGTTGGATTTTGCCCAAAACGAAAACGGGGCGTCCACGGTCTTTTATGACCAGCAGCTGCAGGAGCAAATCACCGATAACCACCGCATCCTGGATGGGATCCAAGAGGCTATCGTGGGGCGGGAGCTGAAAATGTACCTGCAGCAGAAGGTGGATATGGAAAGCGGCATGGTCATCGGCGCTGAAGGGCTCATTCGCTGGCAGCACCCAGAGTGGGGCATGATTGCGCCAGGGAAATTTATTCCCCTCCTGGAAAGGGAAGACGCCATTTATGAGGTGGATAAATACATCTGGGAAGAGGCTTGCAAGATGTTGAAGCGGCGTGCCGATTTGGGGAAGAAGGCCCTGCCTATTTCAGTAAATATCGCTAGAAATGATTTGTATCGCACCGATTTGATTCCAACGCTTACGAATTTGGTGAAGAAATACAGCATTTCTCCTTCTCTTCTTCATTTGGAAATATTGGAACGGTCCTATGTGAAAGATTCTGATATGGTGCTGAAGAAAGTGAATGCGTTCCGCGAGCTGGGCTTTGTCATCGAAATGGACGATTTCGGTACCGGGGAATCGTCGCTGTCCCTGCTGTCGGAAATGCCGGTGGATATTTTGAAACTGGATCGGTCCTTCCTGATTAAAGCCTTGTCGGATGAACGAAGAACGGCAGTGATTCGCTGCATCATCCAGCTGGCAAAGACCTTGCAGCTGGGGGTTATTGCAGAAGGGGTAGAAAACGAGGAACAGGCGGATTTGCTCCAATCCTTGGGCTGCCGCTTTGCCCAGGGGTTCTACTATAGCAAGCCCGCACCGGCGGAAGAGTTTGTGGAAGTGGAATGAGGAGTGCGGCACGATGAAATGGTATCATGTGTGTAAAAACTCGTATGGTAAGGGTTATTTATTTCGCACGTACATGGTTTTAACAAATAGAATCCACCGCTTTTCAAAAGGTTAAAAAGGTTAAAAGGGGTTATGAGATTGTGGCAAATCTCATAACCCCTTTTATGATATAATGGGAAAAATTGATGGGGATTTAGGGAGCCTATAACCCTATATAACCCTTTATAACCTTGTGGCGGGCCAATTCTTGCTATGATAGCAAGAGATATCTGCAGAATAATAACCTAAATTTTAGTTATCAAAATGCTAGGATAGCAACATTTCGTAAGGGAGACATATATTGCAAATCTCATTTACTGTATCAGAAGACATGGAGGGCCGGATGGTGAAGGATGTGGTGAAGCGAACCCATCATTTGTCCGCCGGCCTTTGGAAGCGCATCAAGTGGAACGGACGGGTCACTGTGAATGGCGTGGATATCCATAATGCCCGGACGCCGCTCCATACTGGTGATGCGGTGCTTTTGGAATGGAGCGAGGAAAGTGACATCGTACCGTCGGACATTCCGCTTTCCATTGTCTATGAGGACGACACGCTGCTGGTGGTCAATAAGGGGCCTGGCATGATTATTCATCCCACTGCCCATGGGGCTTATGATACGCTGGTCAATGCGGTGGCGGGGTATTTCCGAACCCATCACATCGAAGCAGGCATTCATCCCATTTATCGGTTGGATAGAAATACCACCGGGCTAGTGGTGGTGGCGAAGTCCGCCAAGGGGCAGTACGATTTGTCCCATAGCCATGACCAGATTTATCGGGAATACTTGGCCCTTATTTCTGGGCATATGGAAGAGAAACAAGGCCGCATCGATCGGCCCATCGGACGAAAGCCCGGCAGCATCGTGGAGTGGACAGTCAGAGACGATGGGAAACGAGCGGTGACGGACTATGAAGTGCTGGGAGAAGCGGACGACTATTCGCTGCTTCGGATTCATCTTTTGACCGGACGAACCCACCAGATTCGGGTCCATTTCCAAAGTCTGGGCCATCCGCTCCTGGGAGATGACCTCTACGGCGGGCCCTGTGAACGTATTTCCCGCCAGGCCCTTCATGCCTACTCGGTCACATTGCAGCATCCGGTGACGGGAGAGGAAATGAAATGGATCGCTCCGGTGCCGGAGGATATGAAGCGGCTATTTCTTGGTGACTGGTGACTAGTGACTGGTGACTGGGGATTAGTAGCTAGGCCCTAGGAAATAAAGACTATAGCGGTAGAGGCACTAGCGAAAACCCTCTTCCGCTGAAAGGGGCAATGCTGTTAAGTTAAGCGAAATATACGATGATCCCTTTCGTTGGAAAGGTTCTTAAGGTTCTAAGGGTTCTTAGGTTTCTCAAATGAGCCTATAAACGCTAGCGTTATCATCTCATTTGCGGACCGTGAGAACCTTCAGAACCATTAGAACCTTAAGAACCTTTAACTTCCAGCAAAATCATACC